>NZ_JAUBUI010000169.1:0-3653 GCF_036705385.1 Microcoleus sp. B3-A4
TTAACCGATATGCCCCGATATTTTCTTTTCCATTTACAAGCCACATCAAATCCCCCTATCGGTTGAGTCTTTCTGACTTGGACTCCAGGGAAATAGAGAGAAATTCCGGGAACTAATCCTACCTCCTTCAACGGCTTCCAGATTTGAGGTTCGGTTTCGATACAAACAGAGCATTTAAGCCGTAAACAAAAATATACACCTGCCTCCCTGAGCCAGTTAGCCAGCTCGACCGAGCAAAATTCCCGGTCTCCTAAAACAACTACTTTATAATCTTTCAAAAGCGGTAAAATTTCTGAAATCGCATCCCTTTGTTCTGCCAAATTACTACTTCCTAGCTTGGGTAACAGAGACCAGGATAAAGGGATAGCTCTCTTCTCCCAAACCAGGCTTAACATGAGTATGTTTATATATCCCCATTGGGTGCGAGCGATGACAATTGATAAAGTCTGGCCCACTTGGCAATAGGTGGTTAACCAATAAGTTATCAGGGGATACCAAATCTGACGGAGGGTTAATTGAGGTAAATCCAAGAACCTTTGTAATTTCCGACGTCGGCTTTCGGCGGTAATCGGGTAGGGAAACACTCGCGCTAATTGCTCCAACTTAACTTGTCTTTCCGATTGCAGTAGATTGAGCAAAATACTTAATACTAAAAACTGAGTACGAGTTAAGTGTTGCTGGAGATGCGTCTGATAAAATAGAGGTAACATAATTTGTGATAGGTCGTCGGTACTTTGAACGGGCCTATCTTTTTTTACCACAATTGGGTCAACGCCTTACCTTGTCTAGCTTCTAACCGGGTTGTCACCCCCCCAGAAATTAAAGAGAATGATTTTAGAGGATAAACCAACAAAGTATGGGATAGACAGAGAAATCTGGACAGGAAAAATCATGCCGGCGGTAATAAAGCAACGGTGGAAAGTAGAGCTAAAAACGTCGAGAATATATGAAATTTTAGCCGATATAAATATTTCTCATCAAAAAGCGCATCGAGATTATGCAAAGGCATCGCCAGAAGCAGAAGGAGTTTGTGGAAGTTCAAAAAAAAAATAGCAGAGAGAAAGAGTGGGGAGAAAATAGTATTTTTTGATGAATTTGCAGTCACGAATCGACCAAGCCTATACTATGGATGGGAAGAAAAAAATACGCGACCAGAAGTGGCATCAAATGAAGGGAAAAAAAGAGAGAAGCTGAATGGACTATTAGCGGTAGATGCTATAAGTGGAAAAAAGTTTGTCAGACTATAGCGGTTCTTGGGTAGATGAGGTACACAATTAAACTTCAAAAGCTTGACATGACAAGACAGGGTTTCGGCGTACTCCATCTTTCTGAGAAAGGCTATATCACCCACAGCAAAAACCGACGATATAGCATTATAGATAGGAGAATTGTCCCAAGAAAGTATCAAAGAAAAAGCGCGTCATATAAGGATATTGTTGGATAATAATTCGACCTAGAGAAAGAAGATGAAGAAATATTTAATAGCTGAACAAATAGCATTAGAGATAGAGGAAAAGATCACAATAGAGTTAATTTATACACCAACCTACTCACCGAACTTCTATCTAGCAGAATATCTAATTCATTTACTAAGACTGAGGCTACTACATTATTTGCCAGTGGGAGCGAGCATAGAAGAGGTAAAAAAACGAATAAAAGAATTATTTGAAACGGAACAATTGCCGACACAAAGTCAAATCCCAAAGACACTTGAGCAGATCTACAACCTGATTCTATAATCTTACAGCGGGAAGGGAGTACGATTGCATAAATAGCAATTTTTTCAGCCAGCCTTTAACTATCCAAATTCTATTCATAGATCCAATTGTATTGCTTAAATGACTCAAGCGAAGCATCTTATCGCGATTTATTGAACAGCTTGACAGCGCGTAGCGCCCGACGACAGGCGCTACGCGCTCGGAAACCGCTGTGTATAACTAGCAACTTGCGTTATTCGTCGTACAACGTATAGTTTTCTACTGTACAAAGATCAACTTTATATTTTATAACTTCTGCCCCATCATCAAAAACAGCTTTGATATCGTAAGTACAGACATTCTGACTGTTGCCAATAGTTATGGTTCCAGATTCTCCAGGTCTCAGTATATCTATACCAAGAATGTCTTCCCCCCAATCATCTATTCCTGTGGGATTGGTATAAAATTTTGTTATATTAGTAGCCGTAGAGTTAGTAAGCCTAAACTCCAAACTTTCAGCTAAAACACTCTTTGCTGTCATTACGGATAGTGGTAAGGCTAAGGCCGTAGCAACCATTAAACTCTGAAGGATTTTAGCGATGGGAACTGAATAATTCATTGTCAAGGAAGGCAAGCTGTATAGATTTTTCATCATCAGACTCTAGTGAGAGATATTAGTAAAAACCGAAGTAGCATTTATACTACAACATAAATAAATATACTTCCTCCTTAAGGAAGATGTCAAGAAAATTGCATGGTGGCGAGGAGCTAGCGAAGCTGTTACCAGAGGCAAGATAGGCTAAAACCATTGCTGTGAAAGCTTTTTAGAACCAAAAAATTTTGTGTAACTTTTTAGACATTAATTAAACCACAGTCTCAATGGGGTTCAGCCGGGATACGCGCCAAAGAGGACAGGTTGTAAAATTTTGTAAAGCAAGGCAGTTGAAACCATTGATTTGTAGAGATTTTGAACCAAAATAGTTTCAGTCGAGCCAGAAATTCTGGAAGCGGTCTGGCGATAACTCCGTGTAGCGAATAGTGTGTTGAATATTCTTGTGTCCCAGATAAGCCTGAATAGCTCTGGTGTCATGACCAATAGATGCTAGATAAAACCCACAGGCATGGCGTAACGGCGACGGATTCGTGGCGGTGCACGTCTGCTAAACGCTTCAGCAGTTCGCCGTTTTGCAGGTTCCAGAGTTTGACTGTGCCCGCGCGCGATCGTGTCAGCAGCGTTTTGCTGGCGGGGCTGAAAGCAACTAGCAATACGGCTGTTGAATGTCCGAAAATCGTCTGCCGCAGTTCGCCGGTGTGCAAACTCCAAATTTTCACTGTAGAGTCCTCAGAGCCCGTTGCGAAGAATTGTCCGTCGGGACTGATAGCTGCAGATAAAATCCTGTCTGAATGGTGGAAAGTAGCTTTTAATATGGCGCCGATTGAGGTTTTTGGCTGCGTTTTATAGTCATTTCAAATAAATGTGAGACAAATGCAAGATGATGTAAAATCAAGAAAAATGGTTAACTCGGAGCCCAAAAATGGCATACAGTCTAGATTTGAGAAAAAGAGTAGTGGATTATGTGGAAAATGGAGGGGGTATAACCAAAGCCACCGCCCTGTTTAAAGTAGGAAGAGCAACAATATACAGATGGCTAAGGAGAGAAGACCTCCGAGCAACTTGCGGTAGAACACCGTGAGCGAAAGATAGACTGGGAAGCACTTAGAAAAGATGTAGAAGAAAATCCCGAAGCAAGATTAATAGAAAGAGCAAGGAAATTCGGGGTGAGAGCGAGTGCCATATGCTATGCTTTTAAAAAAATGAAAATTACGAGAAAAAAAAGAATTTCGTTATAAAGAAAGGAAGAGAGAAGAAAGAATAAAAGTAAGGATTCAGGTAAAAAATAGTTCATTGAGAGCCGAAAAATATGGTAATGTAGTCAGATGAGCGAAAAGCCAGAG
>NZ_JAUBUI010000045.1:0-11040 GCF_036705385.1 Microcoleus sp. B3-A4
TAAAGGACGCTGCCATGATTTTGCCTTATTCAAAGCTAGTGGGGTTCATTTTCACCCCGAAACACAAAGTTTACAAGATAGTGGTTATCAAGGAATTAATCAATATCATAGCAACAGTTACACTCCCAAAAAAAAGCCTAAAAAGAGAGAACTTTCAACCTTAGAAAAAGACTATAATCGAGTTTTAGCAAAGGAAAGAATCGGTATTGAACATATCAATCGCCGCCTGAAAATTTTTAAGATTTTTAGTGATAGATATCGTAATCGCCGTCGTCGTTATGGTCTGCGTTGTAACTTACTAGCAGCAATTTATAACTACGAGTTAAATTTAGCAGTTCCAAAAAGCCAAACCTCGACTATAACATAAAAGTAATTCTGCAAGAGGTCTATTGCAACGCTCATTGACGATTCCGTAAAAAGTTACTGGGCTCGTCACGTCGTATCCTGTATTGATCCGCAGCGATTCGGCTACTGCACTCTTGGTGTGCTTAACGCCCAGTCTCGATAATGTTAAAGCATCCATGTCTTTTTTTCCTTACGTGTTGTTAGTTAAGTCAATTTCTGGCACCCTCTTTTGTACGTATAATTACGCATTGCTGATTACGTATTCCTTTTGAGTACGTATGCCCCATCCTAAGTGTTCTCTTTGGGTATGGCTAGATGTTTTTGAAATATTTATAATTTTAAGACTTGTAACATATTAGTATTTCCAATCAATCAAGCGATGCTTTGTGTTAAAACATGAATCCTGCTTAATAATTGTCAAAAAAATATATTGGCTTAAGATAGACTGAAATTAATAATTGTAATTTTTGTTGAAATATTGTTAAATAACTAAATACTACGTGTAAGTAAAACTCTTTAAGTAAGCGATCTCAATAATTTAAAGTTATAGTGAAATGAGCAGCCTCTACAGCAGATAATTTCACACAACCTTTACAATAAGATGAAATCTAAGTATTTCAACGGGGAAAAATGGCTATAAACATGGGACGATATTTGCACGTACTGAAATTGTTCTGGGGTGCGGCGATCGCAGCGGAACTAGAATACCGAATCAACTTTGTCCTCGCGACCCTCAGCAGCCTCGGAAATCTTGCCGGCAGCTTGTTTGGGCTGTTTTTGTTCTACCGTACCGACTACACGTTTGCCGGCTATTCATGGGAAGAGGCTTTAGTTGTACTCGGTATTTTCACGATTTTGCAGGGGTTTTCGTCAACCTTTCTAGCACCTAATCTCAGCCGTATTGTCGATCGAGTGCAGCAAGGTACTCTCGATTTCGTACTCCTCAAACCCATCAGTTCCCAATTCTGGCTATCTGCAAACACAGTTTCGCCTTGGGGAATCCCAGATTTAATCTTCGGCACGGTATTGCTGCTGTATGCTGCTAACAAGTTGGGAGTAGAAATCGGCAACTATTTTTTAACAGCAATACCGCTGTTATTCGGAACTATTACTCTTTACAGTATATGGTTTATGTTAGGGGCAACCAGCATTTGGTTTGTGAAAATTTACAATGTTACCGAAGTCCTCAAAGGATTGTTAGAAGCGGGTAGATTTCCAATGGCAGCTTATCCCGCAGCTTATCGGTTTTTCTTCACTTTCGTAGTTCCCGTTGCCTTCTTGACGACTGTGCCAGCAGAAGCCATGCTGGGGAGAGGTGAAATCGTTTGGACGGCGGGGGCGGGAATATTGGCGATCGGGCTGTTATTTTTCTCCCGCTACTTCTGGCAATTTGCACTCCGGTTTTACACCAGCGCTTCCAGCTAGTTAAGTAGGTAGGTAAGCTGCTGCACATCTAGATTGTCTCTTATGTTTGAGAGGGAGAAGATTTGAGACGTGGGGAATAGGGAATTGAAATATATATTTTAAAGGCCCAACAGCTTATCTAATTTTTTTTTTCTACTTACTTAGATAGTTAAATAAATTTAAGACTTAAACTTATCCTTGAAAGGTAAACTGGGAATAAACCACGCAAACGCAGGCAAACCAATGAAAAGAAAAAAACTGGGTAACAGTAATTTTACTATCAGCGCGATCGGTCTTGGAGGTATGCCAATGTCCTTAAGCAGCCAGCCGCCAGAATCGCAATCAATTGCGGTAATTCACCGCGCCCTCGATTTGGGTGTCACCCTAATTGACACCGCAGATTCCTACTGCCAAGATGAATCCGACAAACACCACAACGAGCAACTGATTGCCAAAGCTTTGGAACAGTATACCGGAGATACTCGGGCCGTTACTGTCGCCACTAAAGGCGGCTTAATGCGGCCTCAAGGTGCATGGACGCGCAACGGCAATCCCCATCATTTGCGCCAGGCAATTCGCGAAAGTTTTGAAGCGTTGGGCGGTGAGAAACCGATCGACCTTTGGCAATATCACTCGCCCGATCCGGCTTATACCATCGAAGCAGCCCTAGCACCCGCAAAAGAAGCAGTAGAAGCAGGAATGATTCGATTTATTGGAGTGTCCAACTTTTCTGTAGAGCAGATCAAACGTGCCCGCGATACAGTAGAAGTTGTCTCCGTGCAGAATCAGTACAATCCGTGGCACAGAGAGCCGGAATCAGACGGCGTTCTGGAATATTGCGAAACCGAAAAACTGACCTTTTTTCCCTGGAGTCCTTTGGGAGGAAGCCGCCGCGTCACCAGCTTGCAAGATATACCCGCGATCGCCAAATTAGCCGCAGAAAAAAACGTTTCAGTTTACTGTATAGTATTAGCTTGGTTGATGGCTCAATCGCCCTGCGTCGTTCCGATTCCCGGTGCGACCAAAGTATCGAGTATTGAGGACTCTGTGGGGGCGCTCGAAGTTAAATTGACTGACGAGGAATTGCAACAAATTGCCGCAAGTTAAGTATATAAGGGCAAAAAAAACAATAGAACAGGCTTTCCGGCCTGTTCCACAAACAGAACTTTATTGTGGGGTGGGCGGGAAAGCCCGCCCCTGAAAGTGGGATTGAATGAGTAAAGTTGACATTTTTTGAGGAATTGGGTTTTATGGAAGCTAATCAAGTGAATGCCGATCGAGACGTAGCAATTGAACATCAAAACGTACCAGTCGCCCATGAAGGACTGCACAACTTTTTATACAGTTCCGACTCAGAACACAGCGCCGTTGCTGCAACTCCGGCATTAGAAAATGACGGGACGCAAATAATGGCGATAGATACATGGCGCGATTTGGCAACTAACGCGAAAGTCGCCGGCGTTTACGCTGTAATGGACACTTCCCGCAACACTCAGTTTATCGGTTATTCGCGGAATATCCTGCTTTCAATCAACGGTCACATAGCCCAAAATGGCGCCGATAATTGTGCTTTCCTGCGCGTGCAAACTTTCAAATTCCCGAAGCGGGAAGAAATGGAAAGTTTGCGGGATGCTTGGATAGCAGAAATTGGCAGCATTCCGCCTGGAAACGGTGCTGAAAGCGAAATGTGGGCGGCTACGGTAGGCCAAGCAGCGCGATCGGCAATGTCTGCGGAGGAACAAAAAGCTTATGAGGAAAAGAAGCTGAAATTGCGGAAAGCAATGGCAGATTCCAGTCTTACCAAAGAGTTAGAAACCGCAGTCCAAAGTGACGGCGAACGCGCTAAGGATTTGGAAGCGGCTGTTAATAATGATGACTGGAGTGCGGTGATTCAATCGCAAACCCAGGAAACAAAGTCCGGCGAATAAAAATCGCAAATACATAAACTTTTTTCCGCCCTAAATGGGGGCGGGTTTATGTAGATTACGGGTGGAAATTAAAGAGTGTTTGTGAACCAGCTCATACTAATCAATGACTAACTTTGCGTTCAGTAACTAAAGTCAAACTTACCCATTCACCCCGCTCATTGTAACTGCGAATCATCCGAAACCGCAAGTCAGGTTCTACCAACCAACCAGCCTCAAAAAATATAGGTTTTCTGGATTCAATCTTGACAGGGAGAGTGCAAGAACCGCCGTCAGGAAGGAGTACAACTTGCACGGGGGAAGCACCTTCGTTAAAGTGCAGAACTGAACCGTCAATGCGGGCGCTAGAACTGATAACACTAGCATTACTGCCAAAAGTGATTTTGTGCACTAGGCGATCGCTACTTTCCAAATGCAATTGCAGTTTGGTAGAATAAAAGTCAGGAGAACGCGAATCAGGATACATTGTCACCGCCTCGCCCTGCCATTCTCCCAGCAAAGCCTCAACAGTTAAAGGCGGACGTTCGGGGACATTTTTATCAAGCTGCTTTTCCCGAATTAAGACAAGTTTGGATAAATTGCCGTCGGTATTGTATGTCATAGGGAAGCGCAACCGGCGATAATTGTAGATAAAACCCAACTCGGCACCGCACTCAGAAAAAGGCGCTAGTTGAATAGTACCCTGAGAAAAAGCTCCATTCTCCAAAAATAGGATATCTCGTCCCAAACTTTGATATTCTCGAACAAGTTCGCTCACTTCCGGTTCGCCGACACCGCTAGGATTTGGGGAAAACCGACGGAGTTTCAATCGCACGGTTTTGTTGTCATTGAAACCTTCGAGAGAAATAATACTAGGAGTATCTTGAAGTACCTCTCCTCGCGGCGATAACTGGGTAAAGGAACCGTGCCATTCTCCCAAGTTTTGCAGAAAGTTTTCCCATTGTGATACCATATTTTTACCTTTGGATATATGTCTAAAAATAGAATTATAACTCTGCTTACGGATTTTGGATTAAGCGATGTTTATGTGGGAGTGATGAAAGGTGCGATCGCCCAAATTAACCCGCAGTTAAAAGTCATTGACATTACGCACCAAATACCATCTCAAAATATTGCGGCCGCGAGGTTTTGTTTGATGACTGCTTTTGCTTATTTTCCGCCGGAAACCGTACACGTTGCTGTCGTCGATCCGGGGGTGGGAAGCAAGAGACGCGGGGTTGCAATTAAATGTGCTAATTGCTTTCTTGTCGGGCCGGATAACGGGTTGTTTAGCGGGGTGTTGAGTCGGGAAAGTGCAATCGCATCTGTCGAACTCACCAACCCCAAATACTGGCGCACACCTCAACCTAGCAGCACTTTTCACGGTCGCGATATTTTCGCTGCTGCGGGCGCTCACTTGGCGAACGGGGTGGCTTTGGAAGAGTTGGGGGAGCCGATCGACCCTGCAAGTTTAGTAGAGTTAGAGATACCAAATTGTGCCGTTACAGCCACAGGTGCAGCAGGCTGCATTCAATATGTCGATCGCTTTGGCAACCTAATTACTAATATCCCGAATAATTGCATTATAGGTAACAATTGGTCAGTAACAATTAGCAATAGTTCGGATGCAATTCGCATCCCCAGCGGTAAAACCTACAGCGAAAGCAAACCGGGCGATTTAATTGCCATAACTGGTTCTGACGGTTGGGTAGAAATTGCCGTTAATGGTGGCAGCGCTCAATCAGTATTAAAATTGGAAGGCGGAGCGATCGTGCAATTGCTTTTTGAAACTAACAATTAAAGAGGACTTCCGCATGGGTGATCAGAAACCTGGTTTTTTACGAAAATACTTTGTTAGAATCAGCAGATGACGTGAAAAACCCCGTTATGAAGGCGGAGTGCGTAAGTCATAGTCGGGAAATTTCTAGATTACTCATTTTTGGACTGGCTAATTTTTAAATGCAAGTATTAAAAACCCGGTTTCTTCAATAAACCGGGTTTATCATCTTTATCCAGCTACCACGAAATTCACCAACTTTCCAGGCACCACAATTACCTTTTTAATCTCCTTACCTTCAAGGTGACGCTTAGCCAATTCAGACTCGCGAGCAAACTTTTCCAACGCAGCTTTATCAGCACCAGAAGGCACTTGAATTGTGCCGCGAGTTTTGCCCATAACTTGAATTACCAGCGTAATTTCATCGGTAATTAATGCAGATGGATCGACACTAGGCCAAGTTTGCGTATGCACCGATTCACTGTTACCAGTATTGTGCCACAATTCATCAGCAATATGCGGTGCAAAAGGCGCTAACAATCGAATCAAAGCGTTAATTCCTTCTGCATAAACTGGCGAATCTTTAAATTTAGCATCATTCAAAGCATTGCTGAGTTTCATCATTTCCGAAACAGCAGTATTGAACTGATAATCACCCTCCAAATCGTCGCTAACTTCCTTAATTGCAGTGTGAATTGCCCGCCGCAAATCCTTCTCAGGTTTACTTAGTTCCGCATTCTCTCCTGCTTGAGCGGGGGTGGCAGGGACTCGTCCAGCAAACTCTGTAACCACGCGCCAAACGCGATTTAAAAAGCGAAATTGCCCTTCCACATCGGCGTCGTCCCACTCCAAATCCTTCTCTGGCGGCGCTTTGAATAAAATAAACATCCGCGCCGTATCTACCCCATATTTGCCCATAACTTCCAAGGGGTCAACGCCATTGTATTTTGATTTGGACATTTTCTCGTAGAAGACTTCCAAAGCTTCGCCAGTTTGAGGATCTTGGGGATTTGCGGGGTCTATATCTGCTGGAGGAACGTATTTGCCAGTAACAGGATTTTTATATGCCATTGCTTGCACCATGCCTTGAGTTAATAGGCGTTTAAATGGTTCGTCACAATTGATCAAACCCCGATCGCGCAAAACCTTGGTAAAGAACCGCGAATACAGTAAGTGCAAGATTGCGTGTTCGATGCCGCCCACATATTGGTCTACGGGCATCCAATCATTTGTCTTTGCTGCATCGAAGACTTGCTCTTGATTTTGAGCATCGGGATAGCGCAAGAAATACCACGATGAATCGATAAAAGTATCCATCGTATCTGTTTCCCGCTTCGCCGCAGTGCCGCAACTCGGACAAGGAACGTTTACCCATTCTTCCATCTTTGCCAAGGGCGAACCTTTGCCCGTAAATTCTACATTTTCCGGCAACAATACGGGCAAATCCGATGCGGGTACGGGGACTGTGCCGCAGTTGGGACAGTGAATTACGGGAATCGGAGCGCCCCAATAACGCTGTCTAGAAATTAACCAATCTCTCAAGCGATATTGCACTCGCGCTTTGCCATAACCTTGATTTTCGGCATGGTCAATAATCGCTGCTTTGCCTTTAATTGAATCCATGCCGTTGAAGCTTTCGGAATTAATCATAATTCCGGGTTCGGTGTAAGCTTCGGTCAGCGGAACTTCATCATCATCCACAATTACTACTTTAATTGGCAGTTGATATTGATTGGCAAATTTGAAATCTCGCGTGTCGTGGGCGGGTACTCCCATGACTGCGCCGGTGCCGTATTCGTACAGCACATAATCGGCTATCCAAATGGGAATTTCTTCGCCGTTGAAAGGATTGATTGCTTTGCCGCCTGTGGGGATGCCGCGCTTTGGTTTGTCTTCGGCTGTGCGATCGATCTCGCTTTGGGCGGCGACTTCTTTGATGAAGGTTTCTACGGCGGCTTTTCTGTCTTCCGTTGTCACGCGCTGAGTTAGTGGATGTTCCGGCGCTAAAACAAGGTAACTGACGCCGTAAACTGTATCGGGACGTGTGGTGAAAACGGCGATTTTTTCATCCATTCCGACAATGGGAAATTCTAAGTAAGCGCCGACTGATTTGCCGATCCAGTTGGCTTGCATTAATTTGACTCTTTCTGGCCAATCTGGCAATTTGTCTAAGTCGTTTAATAACTGTTCGGCATAATCGGTAATTTTGAGGAACCACTGCCGCAATAATTTGCGCTCGACTTTGGCACCGGAACGCCAGGAACGACCTTCGTTATCTACTTGTTCGTTTGCTAAGACTGTTTGATCTATGGGGTCCCAATTAACTGCCGCTTCTTTTTGATATGCTAATCCTGCTTCTAAAAATTGCAAGAAAATCCATTGAGTCCACCGATAATAATCGGGAGAACAAGTTGTAACTTCTTTTGTCCAATCAAATGAAATGCCCAAACGCTGAAATAAGCCTTTCATTTGGGCGATGTTTTGATAAGTCCATTGTGCAGGCGGAATTCCTCGCTCGATGGCTGCATTTTCTGCGGGCAAACCAAAAGCGTCCCATCCCATCGGATTCAATACCCGATAACCTTGCATTCGCTTGAGTCTGGCAATTACATCGATGATTGTGTAGTTGCGGACGTGGCCCATGTGCAGGTTTCCCGAGGGGTAGGGGAACATGGATAAGGCATAAAATTTAGGCTTTTGCGTATCTTCTGGCATCTGGTCTAAGTTTTGCTCAGCCCATGTCTGCTGCCATTTTTCTTCTATGGATTGGGGGTTATATCTGGAATCCACAACAATTGCTCCGTGCAGGGTTTAGTAATGTTTGCTTCAGTATTTTTACACATTCAAGGGGCTTCGATTCTGATTTTTCTGAGCTCCAAGGATTTTGGCTCTAATCTCTGTATTATATATTGTAGTATATGTAATTTTAGCTGGGGGGCGATCGACCAAATATCCCGGTTCGCCCTGAAAAGAATAAGACTTACGCACGGGTGGTCAAAAACCGGGTTTTTACGAGCATACTTCGTTACTGTCGGCTAAACCGCAAAAAACCCGGTTTCTTTGGTCTTGATGCGTAAGTCCTAAAAGAATAAATAACCCCAATTCCCAGAAACCAGATTTCTACGATCGACCGGATTTCTTAGCATTTATTCCGGCTTCAGTGCTATCGGGAGCGCATAGCAATGTACCTTTTAATTTGTCATCTGGTGGGGGCTGGTTTACCAGATTATTGGTTTTAGGCAATTATTGTTTGTGAAACCAGCCCCTACATAGATATTGTTCTACCCGCTATTTATCATTGGTAATTGATAATTTTGTAGATACTGTCTTGACCTGTCAAGAGGTAGCGATCACATAATTGGGGTCGAAAGGCTTTTGGGATTTTAAAATACCAAAAGCCAAATGCACCAATTTCCGCATCAAAGCACCAATTACCTGCATTTTGACCTTGCCACGACCCAATAATCGCTCACTCATCGCTTTCAACAAAGGGTTATGACGCATCGCCACTACCGCTGGCATATACAACGCTTTTCGCAGTCGGACGTTTCCGGTGCATGATAAACGAGTTTTGCCTTTAACTGAAGTCCCAGAACTCCGTTCGCTCGGTGTTAAACCGGCATAGGCTGCTAATTGACGAGCATTATCGTAATCAGAAACATCACCAATTTCAGCTAATAATATAGAAGCTGTTAAATCGCCAATGCCAGGAATTGAAGTCAACAGCTCGCGCTGTTGTTTTAAGTGCGGGTGTTGGTCAAAATGGTCACTAATCAGTTTTTTGATTAGTTGTTGTTGCTGCTGAAGATAGTCCAAATGTTCCTGGGTAAGGGCAGCAACTGTTGGCGTAGCCGTTTCCAAACGGTTTTGTTCGCTCGTCATCATTTCTGTAACTGATTCTAGCCGCCGTAACAGGGCTTGTAATTCCTTGAGTTCGGGCGCAGTAGGTGTCCATAATGATGGTTTCATTGCCGCACAAAAACGGGCAATTAATGCTGCATCTACGGAGTCTGTTTTAGTTCTCAGAAGTTCGCTTTTGGCAAACCCTTTAATCCTTGCTGGATTGACGATACTTACCTGAAAGCCTTCCCCATAAAGGAATTCAGCTAAGGCTTCGCCGTAAATGCTAGTGGCTTCCATACAAGCATGAAGTTCAACTAGACTTTGTTGTTTGAGCCAGTTATGTAAACTCTCAAATCCTTGAGTATTATTAGTAAACTTTTTGGGTTTAGTCGCACGACCTTCTTTCAGTAATGAGACATGAAAGTCTCTTTTACTGATGTCTATGCCTAAGACTGTTGATGTCATTGTTTGCTCCCGATGTACTCCAATTTATGAAAGAACCGACAGGCAATTGAATACTAACCTTGTCAATGCAGGCTTTCCCGATCAGAAGAGCGAGAGCCTAAGATACTGTCCAGTTTAGTGTGCGCCTGTCATCAGTAATGGGAGCTTATCTACGCAACAGACTTATGTAGTCTAAGGGGCGGGCCAACTTCACCGATTTCTGATGTCCTTGAACAACACTTTCTACTGTTACAGAACTATTTGCACGAAACTTTCCTTGTTTCTTTAGATTTACTTTGGAGATTAGTTACGCTCCCCTGATGATTGGTACGATCGACTGATTTTCGGTACGATCAACTGACTGACAGATTGATCGACTGATTTTCGGTACGATTGCCTGATTTTCGGTACGATTGCCTGACTGACCGCTCGATCGCCTGACTGACCGCTCGATCGCCTGACTGACCGCTCGATCGCCTGACTGACCGCTCGATCGCCTGACGTTGCGATCAATTAACTGACTCTTTTAAGATACAAGGGGCTGGTTTTACCAACTATCTATGTTTAAAACCAATAATTTCATAAACCCGCCCCCACCCAACGACTCGTAAAATTAGAAAAAATGGCGATCGGCGATCGAATATATCGTTCATTCGCCTTCTAATTCTGCCAATTTTTTCTGGGCAAATTCGCGGAGATATTGGTCAGGATCGTTCTGAGCGCGATCGCGCACAACTTCTAAAGTTTGAGGGCGATCGGGATATAACTCAATCATAGCTGCAAGAGCGATTTGCCGGGGGGTATGTTGCCCATAATACTGGGGATCGGAGGGGTGATTGATAGCAACATCGCACAATAACTCAAATAATTCTGGGTCATCTTTCCACCCCCGTGCTAATTCTTGAACTGCTAAAAATCGCACCTCCCAATCATCGTCAGATTGAGCCAGTTGTTTGAGGATAGGTAAGGTTTCCGGGTCATCTTTCCACCCCCGTGCTAATTCTTTAACTGCTACACTTCGCACAGCCCAATTATCATCTGATTGAGCCAGTTGTTTGAGCCAAGGTAAGGTTTCTGGGTCATCTTTCCACCCCAGTGCTAATTCGTGAACGGCTGCTTGTCGCACATCCCAATTATCATCTGATTGAGGCAGTTGTTTGAGCCAAGGTAAAGTTTCGGGGTCATCTTTCCACCACATTACTAATTCTTTAACTGCTGCATATTTGACATCCCAATCATCGTCACATTGAGCCCGTTGTTTGAGCCAAGGTAAGGTTTCCGGGTCATCTTTCCACCCCCGTGCTAATTCTTGAACTGCTGCTT
>NZ_JAUBUI010000045.1:11140-49502 GCF_036705385.1 Microcoleus sp. B3-A4
GCTTCTCGCACAGCCCAATCATCATCAGATTGAGCCCGTTGTTTGAGCCAAGGTAAGGTTTCCGGGTCATCTTTCCACCCCCGTGCTAATTCTTGAACTGCTGCTTCTCGCACAGCCCAATCATCATCAGATTGAGCCCGTTGTTTGAGCCAAGGTAAGGTTTCCGGGTCATCTTTCCAAGTTGCTGCAACTGCTGCTACTGCTTGTCGGCGAATTTCATAAACTAGGTTGTCATCTTCTTGAGGTGCTGGTACTGCTTGTCTGCGAATTTCCCAAACTAGGTTGTCATCTTCTTGAGGTGTAGAAGCACTGCTATTTTCGTATTTAGTTAACTCTTTGACTCGCTCGCGCAACTTACTAGCAATAGCAGCGATATCATTTCTATTCTTGACTTCGCAAACACACTCCGCCGCCAAAAATAGATTGCTAAACTTTTCTGCTTCCCCATTTTCACCAATCAGGTATTCCAGGACTTCACCGGTAAATTTAGCATCCACCATTCCTGCCATTAAACCTAACACTTCATGCCAAGACTCATCTCGCCAGTGTTCCCGGTAAACTTGAATCAAGTCATCTAATTCAATCGTTTTTTGTTTTTCAAATTCCCGCAAAAACTCCCAAGCATAAAGAGATAATATCATATCCAGTTAATTTTCCATAATAAAAGTGGTTGGCAGTCGCAAAATTGAGTCCTGATTAGCTCAAAGCTTTCAAAATAGCGAGCAGCGGCGCTTCAAAGCTGCTTGCAAAAGAGTGTTGTACAGTTTTTCCTTAACAGTATAAGCGCCGAATCTTTCCAAGTGCGGATTGTTCATTTGAGCGTCGAACATCAGATAAGATCGATCGCGCAATCTCTCCACCAACTTCACCATCGCCACCTTAGAACCCTCGGGAATTCGGTAAAACATCGACTCCCCAATAAACGCACCGCCGATCGACAATCCTAAAATACCGCCCGCCAATTCGTCCCCGCACCAAGTCTCGAAGCTGTAAGCCCAACCGGCCTCATACAAACCCCAGTAAATCTTCTTGAGCTCCTTAGAAATCCAAGTCGTTTCGCGATCGGCACAACCCTCAACCACCGCCCCAAAATCGCGGTTCACAGCCACGGAAAATCGATTTTGATTGATTTGGCGACGCAGGGATTTCGGATAGGTAAATCTTTCATCCAGGGGAATCAGCGCCCGCTGCCGGCTCGAATACCACCCCAAACTTTCCTCGCCGTCATTTGCCATCAAGAAGTAGCCTTGGGCATATCCTTGTATAATTGTCGGTATATCATATTGCATATATTTATCAGTTGTCATTTCTCAGTTAACTTTTCAAAGTCAACATTAGCAATTAGGAATAATCATGTCTGAAACCATTGAACCTATTACCTTACCGCCCGCCAAAAACCCCGAACAAGAAGGCCAATGGCTCCAACAAACGCTGCTGGCATGGCTAGACTCCGAGTTTATCCCAGAAGCAGCCAACCAGCAAATAGCTAAAAGAGCTGCCCAAATCTATGTCCGCCAGCGTATGGAAGGCGAGAATGACTTGGGCAGCCTCGTAATTGCGATCGTCACCGAAATGCAGGCCTATGATTTTTCTAAAAGCTTCTACGGCGAATTTGCGATCGCCAATGCCGTCAGCGACTTGTTACTCGAAAGTCTCGGCATAGATAAATGCTGTGGCCAGTGAAGCAAGAAGGAGGAAAATTTAACTCATAAGTCTGAAACAAAAATCAACCCCAAACATAATCCTGCCGATTAATTGTGAGTTTTTTCCTTCTTTCTTCCTTCTTCCTTCTCCCTTCTTCCTTCTTCCTTCGTGCTACCAGCTAGACTTCACAACACCGGGCAAAAGACCTTCGTGAGCCATTTCTCGCATCATGTTGCGAGACAGTCCGAAGTCACGATAGACACCTCTGGGGCGCCCAGTTGCCCAGCAGCGGTTCCGCAAGCGAGTCCGCGAACTGCTGCGGGGAAGCTGTTGCAGTTGGCGGTGAATCGCCATTTTGTCCATCTGATTGGTAGCTTGGTCAAACTGGTCTTTCAGGTCTTCCCGCTTGTCGGCATACTTGTCTACGAGTCTCTGGCGCTTTTTCTCGCGCTCAACCATGCTCTTCTTAGCCATAATCTGTTGATATCCTTAGATTAATCACAATCTACTATTTTACTATATTTTGGTGATTTCGGATCGCTTTTATTTGAATTATTTCTTTTGTCAACAAGATTTTGAGCAACAGGCAAGATGCCTGTTCCACAATAAATCAACATTTTTAGCAGCAGGCAAGATGCCTGTTCCACAATAACTCAACATTTTTAGCAACAGGCAAGATGCCTGTTCCACAATAACTCAACATTTTTAGCAACAGGCAAGATGCCTGTTCCACAATAACTCAACATTTTTAGCAACAGGCAAGATGCCTGTACCACAATAACTCAACATTTTTGTGGTACAGGCATCTTGCCTGTACTTAACATTGGTGCAACAACTAACTATTAGCAAAAGGGTACAAATTTGCAATAACTCAAGATTTTTGTGGTACAGGCATCTTGCCTGTACTTAACCTTGGTGCAACACCAAACTATTAGCAGAAGGACACAAATCTGCAAGTTCGCAAATATTGCAAGCCGGATTTCTCGCATTACAAACTGCCCTGCCGTGATAAACCAACCGAATCGACCAATTTTCCCAATCCGGCTGCGGCAACAATATCATCAAATCCCGCTCGATCCTTATAGGATCGGTATGTTCGGTCAATCCCAACCGCTGACTCAAACGTTTGACGTGAGTGTCTACCGTCACGCCCATATTAATACCAAAAGCGTGGGCGAGAACGACATTAGCTGTTTTGCGGGCAACTCCGGGCAATTCTAGCAGCAGTTCCATCCGCTGCGGCACTTGATTGTTAAATTTATTGACGATCGCCTGACAAGCACCTTTAATATTTTTAGACTTATTGCGGTAGAAACCTGTCGATCGCACGAGACTTTCGAGTTCTTCTACATCAGCATTTGCCAAAGCAACCGCATCGGGAAAACGCTCAAACAAAGCCGGCGTTACCAAATTTACTCGATCGTCCGTACACTGAGCCGAGAGAATCGTCGCCACCAGCAACTGCACGGGAGTTTCGTAGTTGAGAGTGCAAGGAGCTTCTGGATAGAGGCGTTTGAGGCGAATCAGAATTTCGAGCGATCGTTGTTTTAAACTTAACTTTTTAGTCATTAGTCAGTAGTCATTAGCCATTAGTCAGTAATCAGTAGTCATTTGTGATTTGTTTTTAACTGGTTCCCAGGCACGACCGGGGAACCCATAACCAGAGGCTGTGCCTCGCTTGTGTAGGTAAAAAAGTAGAGGGGAAAATAGGAAAATAGGAAAACGGCAAACTCGACATAATTCTTCCTTCTTCCTTCTTCCTTCTTCCCTCTTTCTTCATTTACTATTGCATCAGAAATCGAAAATCTATCCCAGCCAAATTAGCTGTATCGCGAATAATCAAGAAAATTCCCAAACCCAGCAACAACACCAAACCGGTCTGCATAACATTTTCCTGAATGCGGTTCGGCAGAGGAGTTCCCCGCAGTCCTTCTATTAACAGAAAAGCTAGCTGACCGCCATCTAAAGCAGGTAAAGGCAAGATATTAATCACAGCCAAATTGATGCTAATTAGCACAGCATACTGAAACAAACTCGCAGCATCCGATTGGGCAATCCCTGCACCAATCGCCACAATCGCCACAGGCCCGGACAACTTGTCGGCAGTTTGGCTGAAATTGCTAAATAACTGCCCAAAACCTTGAACCGTCAGCACCACAATCCGCTCAAATTCTGTAGCGGCCTTGCTAAACGCCTCTACAATTCCGACCCTCTCCCGCACGACAGTGCCGTTATTAATTAGCTTCACGCCAATGCGGCCTTTACCCTCGGGCGACTCTTCAGGAGTGACTGTCACCACAAATTTTTGTTCTTGGCGCTGAATTTCCAACGCTAGGGGTTGGTTGGGATGATTTTCGATTGCTGCGACCAATAATTTGCTTGCTTCGGCGGAAGCCCCCAATTCCTTGCCGTCAACAGACAGAACAACGTCGCCCGATCGAATTCCCGCTTGTTTCGCGGCCGAACTGACTTCGGCGGCGACTTCCGGGACTTTAACTCCCGGTAGGTAGTTCATTTGTGCAGCGCCGACAGTGGTCAATTGCACCACCAGCAGGAAATAAGCAAAAATTAAGTTGGCAATTACCCCTGCACTAATGACGATCGCCCGATCGAGCACGGGGCGATTTTTGAGCAAATTCGGGTCATTTGGGGGAATTGTACTCTCGGGATCGTCGTCCGGGAAACCCACGAAACCTCCCAGGGGAAAGGCGCGGAGGGCATACTCAGTTTCCGGGCCTTGGTACTTCCAGAGGATGGGCCCGAAACCGATAGAGAAGCGGTTGACGTGGATGTGTTGAAGTCTCGCCGCCAGGAAGTGGCCGAGTTCGTGAACGACAATCAAGATACCTAAAACTGCGATCGCTGCCAAAACTGACATGAAGGATTCCACTAACACTTTTACTGGACTTTGATTTATTTTAATATCTTTTTAATATCGGTGGCTTCTGAGGGACAATTTTCAGTCAAACTGGAAGGTGGTGTTTTTGTCGGAAGTCCCGGGTGCTGCGATCGACCCGACGCTGCCAAACCCTCGCGCGATCGTACCTGAGTTTACCTCTAAAACCAATTCCCATTACCAATTCCCTATTACAAATTCCCCCTTAGCAATTCCCAGTTACCAATTCCCCATTATGAAAGACACTTCTTTGAATATTATCGCTATTTCTATCTTTGCCATCACCGTTTCAATATTGTTGGGGCCCCTATTCAACTTGCCAGAAGCCGTACCTGCGATCGCCACTTTTTGCCTCTTGGGGCTAGCCACCCTTGACAGTTTCCAGTGGCAAGGTCAAGGCGGTACTATTTTATTAGATTGGCTGGGAGGAACTTCCAAACAAAAGCGCGATCGTATCCTTCACCACGAAGCCGGACACTTCTTAGTCGCCTACCTGTTGGGAATTCCCGTAACCAGCTACGCCCTCAACGCTTGGGAAGCATTTAAACAAGGTCAAACAGCCCAAGGCGGCGTCCGATTTGAAGACGAACAATTAGCATCTCAACTCCAAAGTGGCACTCTTTCCGCCCAACTTTTAGACCAATACTGCACCGTGTGGATGGCCGGAATAGTCGCCGAAAAATTTGTTTACGGCAGTGCAGAAGGAGGAGCCGAAGACCGCACCAAAATTAGTGCAATATTAACACAAATGCGCCGTCCCAGTTCCGAGATTCAAGTCAAACAAAACTGGGGTTTGCTGCGAGCAAAAAACCTGATCGAAAGCCACCAATCAGCTTACGAAGCCCTAGTGGCAGCAATGGAAGAAAGAGCAACGGTTGCCGAATGCTGCGACATAATCCAGCAAAATTTATAGGATAAAAAAATTACGCACTCTTGCCTTATAAACCAGGTTTCTCTGTAGTTCGATCGCAAAAACACAAAAATTGCGTAGAAACTGAGTTTAAGAGCGTATTATAGGGATTAAAAATTCATGTCAGAACCAAAAACTTTCCCAACAACACTGCAAACAGCGAACCAAAATACAGAAAAATTGTTGTGGCTGTTCGGTTTCCGGATCGACCCCGGCACCGAAACACCAAATCTATATACTCTAATTGTCTATGGAGAACAAGAGCCGCCCTTAGTAGCCGGCGGTCAACTTGTATTTTTTACCCGTCCAGAACTAGCGATTAACGCTCTCCAATTGTGCAATATCGATGTCAGCGAAGTGGGAAAGCCACCCACACAAATAGACGCTATTTGCGACATTGCAGAAACGCTGTACTTGCTCGATGCCGAAGATTTTGACGAGTC
This sequence comes from Microcoleus sp. B3-A4, assembly GCF_036705385.1. Taxonomy (NCBI): domain Bacteria; kingdom Bacillati; phylum Cyanobacteriota; class Cyanophyceae; order Oscillatoriales; family Microcoleaceae; genus Microcoleus; species Microcoleus sp. B3-A4. The sequence continues at coordinate 17,034 of NZ_JAUBUI010000045.1, forward strand.
AGCTACTATACTCAACTGTTTGAACGCGCTTTTCGATTTAGTGAAAGCTACTTTAATACCGATGCCAACGGAATACAAGCGCATACTTTATGATTTTGCAGACCATTTGAATATTGAGGAAGAGTTTGCAAGTTTTTTTGACGCAGAAGATATTCAGCGATCGGAAATTGTCAATGCCATTTTGTGGTGTGTGGGAGCAATTACAGCTAAATCGAGATTGTTGACCGAGTAATTTAAGAAAAACTAGAATGTGAATCCATAATAGATAATACCGCCCAAGAAAATTGTGCCATGACTGTAACAGATTTACGCTTGTGGACTGTAGAGGAATATCGCCGCATGACCGAAACAGGCATTCTCAATCCCGATGAACGAGTCGAATTAATTGACGGGCAAATTATTTCAAGGAGTGCAAAAAATCCTCCCCACGCAGCAACTAATCTCTGTGCAGCCGACTATCTCAGAAATCTGCTGGCAGGACTTGCTTTAATTCGCATCCAAGACCCGATCGCTCTAAGTTATAATTCAGAACCTGAACCGGATATTGCTGTAGTGCAAATCGACCCTCGGCTGTACCAAGATTTTCATCCCGCACCAGACAATATTTTCTTATTAATAGAAATAGCTGACACGACTTTAGAAATAGACCGCAAGCGGAAAGCACCGGCTTATGCTAAGGCGAGAATTACTGATTATTGGATACTTGATGTTAACACGCGGCAAGTTTATGTTTTTCGCGAACCGGGCGAGGCAAACTACCGACAAGAAACTGTATTTAATGAAGATGATGTTTTGTCAATGCTGGCATTTCCAGAAATAGAAGTTCAGATTTTGCAACTTTTTCCTTAAGTAGGGGCAGGTTTTACGAAGAATAATTGCCTAAGACCAATAATCTCGTAAACCCGCCCCCACCAACCTATCAATTACCAATTACCCAATTATCAATTACCAAATCTTCAGGGTCGTCCCGATTGCTACAAAAAACTTAGTATTAGGGCGTAGCATGAGTTATACTCCTACTGGAAAGACTGTGACTGTAAAAACATCCCGAAATCAAAGTTTATGAGCAACACTTCCCCGCCTCAACCAGCCGCCAAAAACCCCGCAACACAAAAACTCAGTTTATCGACAAAATTAGCTTACGGTGCCGGCGACCTCGGCCCGGCAATTACCGCTAATGTTTTAGCATTTTACCTCCTAGTTTTCTTTACCAATGTCGCTGGTTTACCTGCCGGCTTAGCCAGTAATATTTTGGTAGTTGGCAAGGTTTGGGATGCCATAAATGACCCGATTGTGGGGGTTTTGAGCGATCGCACTTCTCACCCTTGGGGTCGCCGATATCCTTGGATAATATATGGTGGCATTCCCTTCGGCATATTCTTCTTATTGCAGTGGATTGTACCTAGCACCGATCACACAGTGTTGTTTTGGTACTATGTTGGGATCAGCATTTTGTTCAACACCGCCTACACGGCTGTCAATCTTCCCTACACTGCCCTGACTCCAGAACTTACTCAAGACTACAACGAACGCACTAGCCTTAATAGTTTTCGGTTTGCTTTCTCAATTGGCGGCAGCATTTTTTCATTAATCTTAGCTCTAATTATTTTTAGTGTATTTCAAAACAACCCGAATCAACAATATTTAGTATTAGGTGCCATCTGTGCAGTTATCTCTGTCTTGCCTTTGTACTGGTGCGTTTTGGGAACTCGCAAGCACGTCGCAGCCCAACTATTAGAAAACGCAGAACTAGATAATTCTACATCCTTGCCACTGAAAGAACAGTTGCAGATTGCATTTAGCAATCGCCCTTTTTTGTACGTAATTGGAATTTATCTTTTTTCTTGGCTGGGAGTGCAGTTGACTGCTACTATTATTCCCTACTTTGTTGTTAACTGGATGCAACAGCCACAGTACGTTTTTAGCTTGGTGGCGATCGCAGTTCAAGGCACTGCATTAATCATGCTATTTGTTTGGAGTAAAGTCAGCGAAAGATACGGCAAAAAAGCCGTATATTTTATGGGCATGAGTTTGTGGATTATTGCCCAAGCTGGACTGTTTTTCCTCCAACCAGGACAAGTATTGCAGATGTACCTATTAGCAGTCATGGCAGGTGTGGGAGTTTCCACGGCTTATCTAATACCTTGGTCGATGATACCGGATGTGATCGAACTCGACGAACTGCAAACAGGAGAAAGACGCGAAGGCATTTTCTATTCGTTTATGGTACTGCTGCAAAAAATAGGATTGGCAGGGGGTTTGTGGTTGGTAGGACAAGCGTTAGAAGGAGCTGGATTTCTATCTACAGTTCCGGGACAGCCGGCACCCGTACAGCCAGAGTCTGCACTGTTTGCGATTCGAGTTGCGATCGGGCCGCTGCCGACAATTGCTTTAATTGCTGGCATGATTCTTACCTATTTTTATCCCATAACCCGCGAAGTTCATGCAGAAATATTGTTGAAACTGCGAGAAAGAAAAGCCCAAAATCAGTAAGCGCTAATAAAAAGTAGTTGGTAATTAGTAAAATTTAAAAACAACAACTACCAATAGCTAATCCGAGCGAAAACAATAGCAATCCTCCCATCCTGTGCAAACTTTTTTTTTATTTGACAATGTGTCATCTTCTTATTGCATCAGTTAATTAAAAAAAAAAGCCCGTTGCGCGTTTACCGAAAGGATTGCTATAGTTTGCTTGGAGGGCGAATAAAAGCGAGAGTTTTAGTAAAAGTCCCGGAGCCCAGAAACCTATTTTTTCTGTAAAAAATAAATTTTGTAGCGCCATCCGCCCCGGTGGAAAGACCCAGAAGGCTTGAGTTGTTCGAGATGTCGATCGAGCTTCAAAAAACAAATTATTAAATTTTATGTCTGTCGCGCACTATAGAGAGTAGTTTGTGGTATAATTATCAAGCTCAATAAGTTTATATACTTAATCAGTCATCCAGCTCCTCAAAAAGTTTATAATTAAAAGAAGAGACAGATTTTTATCGGAAATTGATTCGATTAGTTGCCGTTCCAAAAATTTGCTGAATGTTACTAATTATATCTACATGGAAAATGCCAAACGTTTTAGCCTGTCAGTTAATGAGTAAGTTAACATATGCTTCTGCCGTTGACTGCGAACCGAAAAAGGTCATAGATTACAAACCAATACCAGCGCAAGCGGCGGCTGAGGTGGTACGGTCAATTGTAAAAGTTTGGTAAAGTTACTGCGCCCCTACCGCGAAGCTGAGCGACACGGGAAAAAGTTTGCTTCGTCGCCCGGAAACCCTACATACAAGCACCACGCAGCAGACCCAAATGCAGTCCGATACAACTCTCCAGAAGTTGTAAAATAACTTTTGCAGCCGGCACAGCATAGGGATTTAGTTATTTTTGTATACTATGTGAAAAGAGTGAGAACTATTAGAAGGAATTGGGCTCGACCAACCAAGAATCTCGTGTGATATCCTTAAGCCAATGCTCAAAGTATCAACTAGAAGGCTCCCAGAACAAAGCTGATTTTATCTCCCAAATATGAAAGAGGTCAACATGGAAAGAGAACAGGACGCTCATATCGTACCCATTAGCAACCAGAGCCGACAGGTGCAGCAATTTTCCGTTGACGAGGGAGAAGAGTTAAGCGCGCAGCCTCAGAAAGGATTGAATATAAAACCGTTGTTGAGGACTTTTCAGCGACAAGCCCTAATCATTATTGGGATTGTAGCTCTAGTAGGCGCTGGAGCTTATTCTCAGATCAAGGGAGGCAAGAAAACATATCAAGGCGATTTTCGGATGCTAGTGGAACCCGTGACAACGGAGGCCAGAATTGCTGACCCCTCTGCCCTAGCCAATCGCGCCGAGGGGGGGGCAGTGCCTAATCGAGATTTTTTTAGTTTGGACTACGCAACTCAACTTCAAATTCTCCAGAGTCCTCAGATGCTGTCGGCTATTGTTAAACAAGTCCAAAAACGATATCCAGAAGTTACCGAGAAAATTCTTCAAAAAGAATTAGTCGTTTTGCGGATGGGAGAAGATGAGAGGACGCTGACTAAAATTTTGGAAGTTCGCTTCATGGGGACTGATCCTAAATTAGTTGAGTTTGTTTTACAAGTAACTAAACAGAAATATTTAAAGTACAGTCTTGACGAACGCAAGACTAGCATTGGTCAAGGTGTTAAATTTATTGAAGACCAGCTTCCGGCACTCAATAAGCGCGTAAACAAGCTGAAATCGGAGTTACAGGTGATACAGGAGCAGCAAAAGATTACCAATCCTCAAGAACAAGGCGCGCAATTAATCGAGCAAGTTCGTACCGTAGAAACTTTAGAGTTAGAAACTCAAAGGCTACTCCAAGAACAGAAAACGCTGTACGCTAACTTGCAAAAACAATTAGATTTTACACCAAATGAAGCTATTGCTGCTTCCGCTTTAAGCGAAGAACCTCAATATAAAGAGTTGCTGACCAAGGTTAAGGAAGTAGAAGGTCAGATTGCTGTAGAAACAGCTCGTTTTAAATCTGCTAACCCTATAGTGGAAGCTTTAGAGCGCAAGCGGTCAAATTTAGTAGCTTTGCTCAACCAGCAAACTGATCGAATTTTGGGGCAAAATTTAGTAGGCACCCAAGCCAATTCTAAAGTTCAGAATTTTCAAAATTCGATTCGCATAGGCTTGATTAAACAATTGGTTGATACTGCCAACCAAGTTCAAGTCTTAGAAGCTCGCCGTCAGGCAATCAGCCAAACTAAAAACAATTTAAACCGACAAGCAACAGAATTCCCCACCATAGCCCGCCGCTACAACGAACTGCAACAGCAACTAGAAGTAGCCGCCCGCACCCGCGATCAACTTTTAAGCCAGCGGGAAACTCTGCGCGTCCAAGCAGCTCAAAGCCAAGTACCTTGGGAAATAATTTCTGAACCACGGATACCGAAAGATGAGAAGGGCGAGCTGATGACAGTTCCATCGAAAGCTAAAAACAAATTGATGATGGCAGTGGTTGGGGCGCTAGTTTTGGGTCTGGGATCGGCTATCCTCATTGAAAAGTTCCGCAATATTTTCTACTGTGCTGATGACGTTAAAGATGCGGTTGAAGCGCCTTTATTAGGAGCAATTCCTCTTGACAAAAATGCTAGAAAATTGCCGCCTTCTATTGCTAAGGCCTATGCTTATCTTGAAGGAAAAGAGGGTAATAAGAAAAATGCTGCGGAATTTATAGAAGCTTTTGACTCTCTTTATACTAATATCCGCTTTCTTTCTTCAAATCGAACGATTAGCTCTTTGGCAATTGGTTCCGCTACAGTTGGCGAAGGCAAATCTACCATTGCTTTAAACTTAGCTCACGTGGCAGCGCTGGCGGGTCAGCGAGTGCTGTTAGTAGACGCGAATTTGCATTCCCCCAGCCTGCACTTGCTGTTGGAACTGCCTAATCTCAAGGGATTGAGCAACTTGCTCAATAATAAAAACGAACCCCATGAAATTATCCAACGATCGCATCTAGCAGATAATCTTTTTGTATTAACTGCCGGTCTCCCAGAGCCTGGTACTGCTAGACGGCTGGCATCATCTCAGATGCAGTATTTAATGGAAGAACTTCAGGCAAAATTTGACTTAGTTATCTACGATACGCCGCCGCTGGCGGACAGTAAAGATACGAATTTTTTAGCGGCGCGCACCGATGGCATACTGATGGTTGTAGCAATTAAGCAGGTTCCCTTTTCTGTAGTCAAAAAAGTTTTCAGTCAATTAGAAAATTTTGGCATACCATGCTTGGGCACAGTTGCCAATCATGCCACTAAACGCAAGAAGTATCCAGCATCTAGAGCATCAGTTGTTGAAGATAAAAATGAATATTTGAATTTGGCACAAGCACCGTCTCGTATCCGCAAACTAGCTCCTAAAAAAGAGTGACACCCAAAAAAGCTGACCCCAAAAAATGGATACAAGCCCCCTACAGGAGTCATGGAACTCCCAAAATTTTAGACTCTTGTTCAAGGTCCCAGATTTGTCTGTGGAGTAAATCGAAAATCTAAAATCGTTCGACTGAGCGCGACTGGACTAAGCGCTCGCCGAACCTCTTAGGTCGAAGTCTAAGATATAAAATCTAAAATTGACTGATGGCGGATTAATTTCCATCCGGGTTGGTAGGAAATGTGACGGTAAAATTAGTCCAGCCATTCCTGCTTTCAACCTCAATTTTTCCCTGCAACTGTTCGACAAGTTTTTGAACCAAAGCTAAACCCAAACCTGTACCTCCTTGTTTCCACGGATCGGCGTTGGGAACTCGATAAAATTTCTCAAAAATTCGAGGCAATTCCTCTATGGAAATAGACGATTGATTGCTGAGTGTAAATTGGATTTCTGAAGCCACAGCACTTGCTTGTCGCGAATTTGTCCTTTGTCCTCCCTGTTCCCCGTCTCGGTTTTTGCACTCAACTTTCAGAAAAATTTCGCCGTCATTGGCAGTATATTTGCAGGCATTGTTGAGGAGTTCGGCTAAAATTCGTCCCAAACTAGCGCGGTTGGAACTGATCGTGGGGAGGTGGCGATCGCACTCTACTCGCAAATCCTGGTGGCGGTCGTGGGCCCGGGTGTAAAACGGGTCGATAATAGTAGGCAGCCAGACTTCTAAGTTTACTGGTTCGAGGTCGATCGGACAAGTTGCAGCTTCGAGTCGCTGCAAATCTAGCAAAGCATTAATCAAATCTGTTTCTCTAGTACATTCTGTTTCTAAAATTTCTAGATAAATCTGGCGTCGATCTAGTGTGGGAGAAATTCTCAACATATGAATAGCCATTTTTATATTAGCTAAAGGCGTCCGCAGTTCGTGGGAAACTGTGCTGAGAAATTCATCTTTGAGGACGTTTAAATGCTGGAGTTCGTGAACTTTTTGCTGCAATTCGGCGGTGCGTTCTTGGACTTGGCGTTCGAGGTCGGTGTTGAGATTTTGGACTTGCTGATAGAGTTGGGCTTGCTGAATGGCGATCGCAATTTGAGTTGCCAGTTGCAGCAGCAAATCCACTTCCGAAGGTTGCCACTGACGGGATTGGGAACACTGATGGACACACATCATCCCCCACAAATTGCCATCTTGCAAAATTGGTACAATCAAATAAGCTTTAATTTGCGCTTGCTGGAACCGGGCATATTTTTCGGCGCTCAAACAGGCTTGGTCGAGATCCGGAACCGCATAAATTTCCTGTTCGATCACGGAAGCAGATTCTTGCCAAATATTATCCGGCATGATTTCTCCCAAGATTGAAGGCCAATTTTCGGCAACGGATTCTGCCACTACAATGCCGTAATTGCTGGACTCTAAATGCAGGATTGCTACTCGGTCAGCTTGCAAAACTTGGCGGACTTCATCGACGCTGGCGTTAAGAATTTCTTCGAGGTTTAAGGATTGGTGAATCCGCAAGGAAATGTGAGTTAACAGCCGATCGCGCTGCAATTGTTCGTGGAGTTTCGCAGTCCGTTCCCGCACCTGCTGTTCCAGTTTGGCGTTGCGGCTTTGCAGCAGTTCCACTTTTTCGGCTTGGAGTTGATAAACCGACTGCTGCAACTGTTTGACAACTCGGTACATTTCGGTGGGGTCGAGGACTCTGAGCAAGCTGGTCTGAGTAATAATTCCCAACAGTTCTCCGCGCCCCCCGCACACGACCAACCGCTGCACTTGTTGCTGCTGCATTTCTTTGTGGGCCGTCCACAGGGAATCGGAAGGTTGAAGAAATTGCAGGGGAGTTCTCATGACTTTTTGAGCTGGGGTTTGCTCGAAATTTAGTTCGAGAAACTGTGCCTGCACGATGTCGTACTCGGTAATAATTCCCAGGGGTTGGTGAAAGGAATAGTGAAAAATGGAGGTATAGTCATCTTTGGGCTTCTCCATTGTTAATTCTTTGTTTTTTGTGATGACTACGCAACTGACTTGATGCTCAGACATCAGTTCGGTTATAGTCTGCAGCGAGGCGGTGTGGGGTGCTGTAATTGGCGTAGTCATCAATTCTGCTACCCGCCGCAATTTGAGAATGTTTGAAGGCTGCAATACTTGGCGAATTCTTTCCCGCGTCAGCACTCCTAACAAGTGGCCCAATTGATTGACGATCGGCAAATAGCGAATCTTGTGCTGGCGAAATAAGGATAAAGCGGTAAACACGTCTTGGTCGTCGGATTCTGTGAGGGAGACCGACACCGGGGACATCACTTCAGAAATTGGTATTTTGTGCAGGGCTACTTTGTGCTGGTTGTCTATTTTGCCAGAAGCTATCAGCCTCACTAAGTCGGCGGGAGTTAATATGCCGATTAACAGTCCGCGGCTGGGGCTATCGGATAAGTTCCCTGTGGTAATAGTCTGCTGGTTCTGCACGACGAGCACGCACCGGGCCCGCACCTTGTCCGGCGGGGAGGTTTCGGTCGTCCCCCCCCGGTCTGAGGGTACAGGTGTTTTGACTAGGGGACAACTGTTTTGCAACTGACTCATCAGGGCGATCGCCGCTGCTAAGGAAGTTTCTGGCCCGGTAGTTAAGGGGTAGCGGTCGATCGCTTGTTCTAAGGCTGAGGAGTAAAAGGGCGGGTGGTTAAACGGCATAGTTGATTGCAGGTTGTCAGAGGGCGGCTAACTATCGGGCAAAGCCTTAGGGAACGGCAGAAACACCTCGCCTGTGCTTGGGATTTAAATAATAAACTTTCTCATTCATTATTTCCACGCAATCTGAGCTTTAGATTAATGGTGCCACTAATTCGCAATCTCACCGATCTCAAATCCTTGGGCGGTTTTTACTGCCTGCTTTTCTCCTGAGACTCTCCTATAATCAAAATAACCCGAATGTAAAGTTTTACTACAAGATTTATCCATAATGACAACTTTAAGCTTAGAGCAAATTGCAGCCAAGTTAGAAAGCGAAAATTCAGCCGATCGAATGGTTGCTTTGGCTAACTTGCGGAACGTGCCTGCTGCAGAGGCGGTGCCTTTGATTAAAAAGGTGTTGAACGACGAAAGTTTACAAGTGCGATCGATGGCTGTGTTTGCTCTCGGGGTCAAACCGACAGCAGAGTGCTATCCTATTTTAGTCAAATTGCTAGAAACAGACCCGGATTACGGCATTCGCGCTGACGCTGCAGGTGCTTTGGGCTATCTGGAAGATATCAGAGCTTTTGACGCTTTGGTGCGGGCTTTTTACGAAGATACTCAATGGCTGGTGCGCTTCAGTGCTGCTGTTTCTCTGGGGAATCTCAAAGATCCCCGGGCCCGCGACGTGCTGCTGAAAGCTCTCGACAGCGAGCAAGTGGTGATCCAGCAGGCGGCAATTTCGGCTTTGGGAGAAATTAAAGATCTTGGGGCGATCGATCGCATCCTCAATTTTGCTCAGTCGGAAGATTGGCTGATCCGCCAGAGGCTGGCTGAAGCTTTGGGCAATTTGCCGAGTGTTAAGAGCGTTTCGGCTTTGAAATACTTAGAAAAAGATAGGAATTCTCAAGTATCTAAGGCGGCAACAATTTCTCTCGATCGCCTGTCAAAAGCAGAAGCGTAAAAATTTGTAGAGGCGGGTTCACTAAAATCTGTAATTTAAGTAGTAGAATCAGATCAACCCGCCCCGGCTGCGATGTTTGAAAAAAATATTGTTTTCATAGAGGGAGTTAAATGCCCTACAGTCAATTTAGCATAGAACAAATTAAGGCAACTTTCGGCATCGCCTTTTCGAGCAAGATGGGCTTGTTTGCTGACATTCCCGAAATAGAACCAAGCAGTTTTTTGCAAGAAACTTTGCAATTCAATCTGCCTTTAGCACTAGAAATTAATTCCGAGAAAGCTCGCTCCGAGCTAATTGTTGCGCCAATATTAGTTGAGATAAAAAAACTGCTGCCGCAGCGGATAAGTTTATTTTCCGGTCGAGAATTCAATGTAGACGCTGCTAGGGGTTTGAGCGGTTATTGCGATTTTCTAATTAGCAGATCGCCGGAACAGCTAGTCATTGAATCCCCAGTTATCGCCTTAGTTGAAGCCAAAAATGACAACATCCAATCCGGCTTAGGACAGTGCATGGCAGAAACGATCGCAGCACAAATATTTAACCAACGTCAAGAAAATGACATTCAGACAATTTATGGAGTGATCACCACTGGAAGTATTTGGAAATTTTTCAAACTAGAAGGAATTGCGATCGAGATTGACACCAGCGAATATTTTATTAATAATGTTGGTAAAATTCTCGGTATCTTAATAAATTTTATAGAGTCTTGAGTGAAACCAGAATGTATTATTTAAGCTGCTGCGTGCAAATCGCAAGTTAAAATAGTTGTTGATATCGTTTAACCAAAGCCAGCCATGAATCAAGCGCCCAATCCCTTTAACTCAAATCCGTCCAATCCGCTAGACCCCTTGGAGCAAGAAGTTGACGAGCAAGGTGAAGCATTGCCGAGACAGTACCATCCGGCAACTAAAAAAACTCTGCAAAAAGTCTTTATCATCCTGGTAGTTGTTGGGGCAATTATTGGGGGAATTCTATCTATAGGGGTGATTTCGCTGATGCAAAAGGCGGGACTGACAGATGTGCCGGCAAGGGTACAGAATCCTAAGTGAATGGGTGAGTTGAGCGTACCTGAAGCGATCGCCGAGCCTTAATTATAGTATCGTTCAATATCGCGCCCATGTTGCGCGAAATTAAGATGCGATCGCTCACCTATTACAAAAATAAATCTTAAGATTTTCATTATTTTATTTTAGGCAACTGTGTCTATATAATCAAATTCTGTGCTGTAGTGACCCGGATCAAAAACAGTTTTAAATAAACCACACTTATTCTGAGTAATAGAGAGAATGTTACTTATTGCACTATTTTTCGCTACGTTTTTTTTAGCATACTGCAATGGTGCTAATGATAATTTTAAAGGCGTGGCGACACTGTTTGGCAGTCAGACGACTAACTATAAAACAGCAATTGGTTGGGCCACGATTACAACTTTTGCAGGTTCAATATTTTCTATTTTTTTAGCAGAAACGCTGGTAAAAAGCTTTTCTGGAAAAGGGCTAGTTCCAGACGAGATCGCCAATGGCACAGATTTTCATTTGGCAGTCGCGATCGCTGCGGGTTTAACCGTTATTCTTGCTACCTTAACTGGATTCCCTATTTCCACAACTCACGGTCTTACAGGTGCGCTTGTCGGTGCAGGTTTAGTAGCAATTGGTACTCAAGTTAATTTTACAGCATTGCAGAAAAGTTTTCTAATGCCTTTGTTGCTGAGTCCCATGATTGCGATTCTATTAGGAGCTTTAATTTATGCCCTGTCTCGCTACCTGCGAGTTTATTTAGGAATCCAGAAAGAATGGTGTATTTGCGCTGGTGAAATTCAACAGATTATTCCCATTCCCCAGCCCGATGCAACTAACATACTTAAGTGCATCACAACCGCTGATGTCGCGGTCGATTCTCTAGATAAATGCACGCAAAGGTACCAGGGAAATTTCTTACAAATTCCCAGCCAAAAGTTAGTCGATATTTGCCATTTTATAAGTGCGGGAATCGTCAGTTTTGCCCGAGGATTGAACGATACTCCGAAAATTGTTTCGCTGATGTTAGTCGGTCAATCAATATCAGTTCAGTGGGGAAGTTTAGCAGTAGGTTTTGGAATGGCGATCGGCGGTTTATTGAATGCTAAAAAAGTTGCCGAAACAATGAGCAAAAAGCTTACAGCCATGAATACCGGTCAAGGACTTGTGGCAAACTTAGTGACGGGATTTTTAGTTATTGCTGCCAGTCGCTATGGACTTCCAGTTTCTACTACCCATGTTTCGGTAGGTTCAATTTTTGGTGTTGGATTGATTTCAAAAAAAGCTAATGTGCGCGTTTTCTATCAGATTCTACTATCATGGATTTTGACGTTGCCAATTGCTGCTACCATCAGCGGCTGTGCTTACTGGGTGTTGCATCGCTAAGAGAATTAATCGTTAGTCCTAGAATAGAAAGAGTTCGCAGTTGATTTGGGATTGCCATCAAAGGATAACCCGATCGAATCTAACGGTAAAAACAAGAAATCGCGCCGGGAGTGGTTGAATAAAAAATTAAGGGTAATTTATGGTTAAAAATTCTCCGATCGCGCCGCCTGTTGCAGATAAATCGATCGCTGCTGGCTTTCACGCTCTTTCTGACCCCCTGCGGATTCAGATTTTGGAGTTGCTGCGGGAACAGGAGTTGTGCGTGTGCGATTTGTGCGATCGACTCAACGTCCCTCAGTCTAAACTCTCTTTTCACCTCAAAGCCTTGAAGGATGCAGCTTTAGTCCGCAGCCGCCAAGAAGGCCGCTGGATTTACTACAGCCTCAATTTAGCTCAGTTTGTCGCCCTCGAACAGTACCTCGCCGAATACCGCCGCTTCAGCCAGATCCTGCCGGCGCGCCCTTGTTCTGACGCGGGTTAACCCATCAACATTTCTTAATCACTCAAATACTGATATGGCTTGTTTGAGGATTGACATATCAATTTTTATTGATATGATGGGAGGGGACAAATTAGTTGAGATCGATGGATGCAACAGCTCATAGGTTAGCTTGTACTCGGCCCGATTGCAGGCGAGAGGCGATCGCCGAATTTTTAGGTACATTTATTTTGGTTTTTGCAGGCACCGGTGCGGTGATGGTTAACAAAACTAGCGCTGGTTCCGTAACTCATTTAGGCGTCAGTTTTGTATTTGGTGCAGTAGTAACTGCGATGATTTACGCCCTAGGACACATCAGCGGTGCACACTTTAATCCGGCTGTAACTTTAGGGTTTTGGGCGAGCGGTTTTTTCCCAAAATACAAAGTTTTGCCTTACGTTTTAGCGCAGTGTGCGGGTGCAATCGCAGCTTCTCAACTGCTGCTAATTACTTTAGGTGAAGTAGCAAATCTCGGTGCAACTATCCCTCTCAATGGTCACTGGTTGCAGTCTCTAATTTTAGAAACAGTTTTGACCTTTATTTTAATGTTTGTTATCCTCGGTTCTGGACTAGATAGACGCGCTCACATCGGCTTTGCCGGGATAGCAATTGGGTTAACTGTAGGGTTAGAAGCTGCATTTATGGGGCCGATTACCGGAGCTAGCATGAATCCGGCACGCTCTCTCGGGCCGGCTTTAATTGGCGGGATTTGGGAGCACCATTGGGTTTACTGGGTTGCCCCTATCTGGGGAGCACAATTAGCAGTCGCAGTTTATCGGGAATTGTCTAACGGATTTCGGGATTTTAATTGAAAGTATCATGGCAAATTTGACGCACAAACCGAGAATTTTGTTTCTATACGGCTCTTTGAGAGAGCGTTCTTACAGCCGCTTGTTGGCGGAAGAAGCGGCGAGAATTATTGAGGATTTCGGTGCCGAAGTTCGATTTTTTAATCCTCTGGAATTGCCGATTTACGGCAGCGTTCCCGATACGCATCCGAAGGTTCAGGAATTGCGGGAATTGAGCCTGTGGTCGGAGGGTCAAGTGTGGTCTAGTCCAGAAATGCACGGCAATATTACCGGCATTATGAAAAATCAAATTGACTGGATTCCTTTAAGCATTGGGGCTGTCAGACCGACTCAAGGCAGAACTTTGGCGGTGATGCAAGTTAGCGGCGGTTCGCAATCTTTTAATGCTGTCAATACTTTGAGAATTTTGGGCCGGTGGATGCGGATGTTTACGATTCCGAACCAGTCTTCGGTTGCGAAAGCTTATCAGGAATTTAATGAAGATGGGACGATGAAGGATTCGCCTTATCGCGATCGCGCGATCGACGTAATGGAGGAACTGTACAAGTTTACCTTGCTGTTGCGGGAGCAAACCGACTATTTGACCGATCGCTACAGCGAACGCAAGGAACAAGCCGCTAAAGAGGCGATCGCCCTAGCAAATCGCGCCCTTGAATTACCGGGCGCTTAGAAACCGCCGGCACCCCGACAACAACCCATAACCAACAACTAACAACTAACAACCAACAAAAACCATGAAAAAAGTAATGTTTGTTTGCAAAAGAAACTCCTGCCGATCGCAAATGGCAGAAGGATTCGCTAAAACCATCGGAGCCGGCAAGATTGGAGTCACCAGTTCCGGGTTAGAATCAAGCAGAGTTCATCCGACAGCAATTCAAGTGATGTCAGAAATCGGCATTGACATCACCGATCAAACATCTAACCCATTAAACGAATTCAATGCCGAAGACTACGATGCAGTAATTTCTCTCTGTGGCTGCGGCGTGAATTTACCCGAAGCGTGGGTTTTGCGAGAAGTGTTTGAAGATTGGCAACTCGACGATCCAGACGGACAACCCATCGAAACTTTTCACCGCGTTCGAGATGAAATTAAAGCACGAGTTGAAACATTAGTTGACTCTCTAAAGTAAGATTAATAGTCCTACACGCACGGGTGGTCAGAAATCGGTTTTTTTTCTGGGAAGACGCTTTACCTCCCCCAAAAACGGCACAGAACCCGGTTTCTTGAGTTTTGATGCGTCCAGAACTATTAGAATTAGTGCTAAATTATGAGAGGCGTTCCGTCGGAACGCCTCTACATTCGTTGCGAGCACAGACCAAAAGGTTAGCACATGATTCAGACAGCAGTCACCCCTTTCAAAAACAAAATTAACTCAGCTTTAACTAAAAAGCAGATTACAGTTTTACAAATTAATCTCGGCAAACGCTGCAACCTCGCTTGCACTCACTGCCACGTAGAAGCTAGCCCGACACGAACAGAAGAACTTGGCCCGGAAGTTTGCGACCAATTAATTGAAATCATTCGCCGCTTTCCTCAAATTCAAACTGTTGACCTCACAGGCGGTGCTCCCGAAATGCTTTACGGTTTTAAACCGCTAGCGGAAGCTGCCAGGGCGGCAGGTAAAGAGGTAATTGTTCGTTCTAATTTGACGATTTACTTTGAAAAAGGTTTTGAAGATATTCCTGAATATTGCGCGCAGAACCAACTCAGAATTGTGGCGTCGCTTCCCTGCTACCAAGCTGACAATGTAGAAAAAATGCGTGGCAGTGGTGTTTTTGACAGTTCGATTCGGGCGCTGCAAAAGCTAAATCAGTTGGGATACGGGAAAAACCCAAATTTAATTGTAGATTTGGTGTACAATCCGCAAGTACCCACAACAGACAAGTTTTCCCTAACGCCGGAACAAGGCAAGTTGCAGCAAGATTACAAGGTTTATTTAGCCGAACATTTTGGGATTTGTTTTAATCAATTGTTCGCGATTACTAATTTGCCGGTGGGACGGACTAAGTTTCATTTGGAACATAAGAAACTGCACAAGCCTTATCTCGGGTTCTTGGAGAATAATTTTAATCCCGGTACTCTGGAACATTTAATGTGCCGTAACGAATTGTCGATCGACTATTTGGGCAATGTCTACGACTGCGATTTTAACCAGATGGAACATCTGCCGGCGAAAACTGGCAGCGGGGAAAAGATAACTGCTGCTAAATTGCTCGAATCTGGGACTTTAGATTTGATTCAAGAGGTGCAAACTGCTGCTTATTGTTACGGCTGTACGGCGGGTAGCGGTTCTAGCTGCGGCGGTACTTTGATTTAATTTAAGGGAAAAGTTGCGCTTTACATCATCAATCGGATGAAATACAGTAGGGACACGGCATTGCCGTGTCCCTACACTTGAAACGACGGTGTATGCAATGAATGAGTGGAGAGTTTAAGTAATGAATGATTCGCGATCGCCCGGTGAAAATCCACCGCCATCCAACAGGTGGAAGCTGATTTTAGGGATTGGTTTAGCTGTGGCTTTAATTGCAGCGACCAGGTTTTTTAACTTCCAAGGAATTCTGAAAAATGCCTTGGAGTCGATCGCGAGTCTCGGCCCGTGGGGCCCGGCAGCTTTTATTTTAATTTACATTGTAGCAACGGTTCTATTTATCCCCGGTTCTTTGCTGACTCTGGGTTCTGGCGTTTTGTTTGGAGTCGTTGGCGGTTCGGTTTGTGTTTCCATCGGCTCGATTTTAGGCGCAACTTGCGCTTTTTTAACAGGAAGGTATTTAACTCGCGACTGGGTTTCCAAACAGATAGAGGGTAATCAAAAATTTAAGGCGATCGACTCCGCAGTTGCCTCTGAAGGATGGAAAATTGTGCTGCTGACGCGGCTTTCTCCCATTTTTCCATTTAATTTACTTAACTATGCTTTTGGAGTCACGCAGGTATCTCTAAAAGACTATTTTTTGGCATCTTGGATCGGCATGATTCCGGGAACTGTCATGTATGTTTATATCGGTTCCCTGGCTGGGAGTTTGGCTGCACTTGGATCGCAAGGGCGATCGCGCACTGCTGCTGAGTGGACTCTCTACGCCATTGGTTTGCTAGCAACGATCGCCCTCACCGTTTATGCAACCCGCTTGGCTAAGAAAGCTTTAGACGAAAAAATTTCCTCTTGAAACCACAGCGCAAATTGGTAAAATTGTCAAGAGGGTTTTGCCCATACATTATAATACCTTGGTAATTTAAAAAACTCCGTGTTTTCTCTATGTTATTTACAATAATTTTGTTATACAAACGAGATAGATATTAAAGATATCGTAAAGCACTAACCTCAATTAGGTAAACCGAAGGTCGAAATATAAAGCTGATGCCAAAATAGAAGGGGAGCGTGCGATCGGAATAAGAATTGTTTGCAGCCAGGAATGCAAGTCATACCATTTTAAATTTGAGATTTGAGATTTTAGATTGGGAATGACTGATGACTACCAGGGTTGGGCTCACCGGCCTACAGTTGCATTATTTTCTGAAACTGGTCTCACGACTTGCCGGATATTAATTCTGGCGGATGACCAATACCGTTTGATGAATTTGATTCGGAGAGAACATTTGATGATGCAAAACCCAGCAAATCAAGCCGGATCAGTGTCTGCGCCGCCATCCCACCAAGCAAAAAACCTGCGCCACTTTTGGGACAACATCAGTAGTTCTGCTCAATCGCGATGGCAGCAAGCGCATAGTCTTTGGCAGCACAGACGGCAGCGCCGCCATTTGCTGACCCTGCTAGTTCTGGCCACCACGGCTTTAACCATTAGCACAACTGCTTGCATCAGCTATTTTTTTGTGCGCGGGCTAATCCTCGACAATTTAAAGCAAATAGCACTATTAAAACTAGAAAAAGGCACTGACGAAATCGACCGCTGGCTCAGCACTCGCAAAGCAGAAATAGAAACCATTGCTTACGACCCTACAGTTAGCACTGTCAATTGGAAATTAGTCGAACCCCGGTTGCAAAGAGAAATATACAGGTTAAAAGAGTATTTCATCCTGTCATTAACTCAACCGGACGGCTCATTTATCAACACTTTAGGCAACCGCACGAACATCAAAGACCGCCAACACTTTCAAAAAGCAATGGCCGGGCAGCTCAACGTTTCCGACCCGCTGATAGGCCGCAGTACAAAAGTTTCGACGATCATCATTACAGCTCCTATTTGGGCCTTGCCTCCCGCTCCCAATAAAATAATTGGAGTCCTCGCGGGCGCCATTAAATTAGACCGAGTAACATCTGTCGCTAACAGCTTACTATACGGTTCTGACAGTTATGCTTTTGCGCTCAATTCACAAGGAGTGCCAATTGTTCATCCCAACAATAACTTAATCGGAAATATCGACCAGGAGGCCCCAAGCTTTTTACAGTCAAAAGACCCCGCACTCTCCACAATTGCGCGGCAGATGATCGACCGCCAGACGAACATCGAACTGGTAAAAATAGATAATAAATGGGTGTATGTGGCCTATGCTCCCCTCAAGGAAGTTAACTGGTCGATGGCTTTAGTAATTCCCCGCGAAAATATTGAATCCCAACTGCAAGCATTAAATTTGCTGACATCCGTAGTCGCCGGACTGCTCGTCCCGGCAATGCTAGCAGCCATTTGGCTAATTTACTCCTCCGAAAACAATCGCGCTCAAGCGGAGCGAGAAGCCATGCTCAACCGGATTGCTGGACGCATTCGCGCTTCCCTGGAATTAGACAAAATTGTGCAAAGTACAGTCGAAGAAATAGCAAGTTTGCTGCACCTAGAACGGGCGGCTTTTGGTTGGTACAAACCGCAAGAAAAAATGTTACAAATCCTCTGGGAATGTTGCCCATCTGATTCTCGGACACAAGCCATAAAGTTTGAGCCTTACTTTCTCGAAGATGTGTTAGTACGGAGTGCTCAAGGCGAACCAATTATTCTTTCGAGCGACACTTGGGCGGAGGGTGTAACTCAACCGCCCGAATTTAAAGCTAATAGCTATTTAGCCGTACCTGTCCACACTCAGAACCAGCCGCAGGGTTATTTAATTTGCAGCCACGTTACTCATTGGCTTTGGAGCAAGGAGGAAATCCAACTCTTAAAAGCGGTAGCCGACCAACTGGCGATCGCAATTACTCAAGCTCACCTTTACAGTCAAACCCAAGACCAAGTAAAACTCCTTAATAGTGCCTTAAATGAACTGAAAAAGACTCAAACTCATTTAGTGCAGAGCGAAAAAATGTCATCACTAGGTCAAATGGTAGCTGGGATAGCGCACGAAATCAACAACCCGGTTAACTTCATTTCGGCTAATTTACCTCACACCAGCAAATATACTCAAAATTTATTAGAATTGGTGAGTTTATACAAACAAAAGTTCCCGGAAGTCCCCCCGGAAATCGCCGACTTTACCGAAGAAATCGAGTTAGACTTTATCGAGGAAGATTTGCCGCATATATTGAATTCTATGAAAATAGGAACCGAACGCATTCGCAGCATCGTTCTTTCTTTGCGTAACTTTTCTCGCCTCGATGAATCTGACAAAAAGGAGGCGGATATTCACGAAGGTATAGAAAATACCTTGCTGTTGCTCTCCAACCGCATCAAAAATAGAATTTATATAGTCAAAAAATACGGAAAAGTGCCTTCAGTCGAGTGCTATCCGTCTCAGCTCAATCAGGTTTTTATGAACTTGCTGAACAATGCGATCGATGCCTTGAACGAGATCGATCGCGTGGATAAAATCATTACAATTTCCACGGGAGTAGTTCGCGAAAATGGCGGAAAATTTCTGAAAGTGGCGATCGCCGACAACGGCCCAGGCATTCCCGACAGCGTTAAAGACAAAATTTATAACCCATTTTTTACTACTAAACCAGTGGGTCAAGGCACTGGTTTGGGGTTAGCAATTAGCTACAAGATTGTAGTGGATGGACACGGCGGCAGCATCAAAATTTCTAAACCTCCGGGCGGCGGGACGGAGTTTTTGGTAAAAATTCCTATTAGTAACGGGAAGTAAGAGTATTTTAGATTTTAGATTTTAGATTTTCAATTGGGGAATGACTGATAATACAAGGGTTTGGATATTATCTATAGTTGCATTATTTTGAGAAACTGGTATCAGGAGGAAGTGGGAATGGAATCCCACGGAGTTTATAACCGAGGTAAGGGATAGAGGTTCGAGGGAAGATGTTGGAGGGGACAAAAAGTTTTAATTAATGCTAAGTTGACGGCTGTTGGCTAAAATTAGAAGAGTTTTTGTTAAAGGTGTTTTATGGCTGTTGGCAAGGATACAATTTTCGAGCGCTTTTTGTCGCCCCTGATGCGACTGGCGATCGACGAACAAGCACTGAAACGACTCTACGAAGGTATCGACTGGGAAACAGCGGGCGATCGCTACCGACAACCCGACTTAGTTTATCCCGAATATTACACCAGCCAAAACTTTCACGGCATTAAACGCGGCTACCTCAACCCCAGTGCCGCCGTTTCCTACGATCCAATCACGCAATATGTTTTGCCTCCCCACGAAACAGTCGTCAGGCAAGGCTTAATTGACGCTGTGCGGGTGAAACCGCGCCGAATTATCGATTTGGGATGCGGCACCGGTTCGACAACGCTCATGCTCAAGCAGGCTTTTCCCGAAGCGGAAGTTGTCGGGCTGGACTTGTCGCCTTATATGCTGGTAGTTGCCGACATGAAAGCGCAAAAAGCCGGCTTAAATATCGAGTGGTTGCACGGAAATGCCGAAAGCGTTGCTTTTGGCGATGCCAGCTTTGATTTAGTCGCAGCTTCCTTGCTGTTTCACGAGACGCCGCCTGCTGTGTCGCGGGCAATTTTGCGAGAAAGCTTCCGACTGCTGAAGGTTGGGGGACAAGTGGCAATTTTGGACGGAAACCAAAAAACTTTGCGGCAGACAGAGTGGCTGACTGATATCTTTGAAGAGCCTTATATTAAGTCTTACGCGGCTGGCAGCCTCGATGCTTGGGCGGGGGCGGCTGGATTCGCGGCGGTACAAACTCACGAACACTGGTGGGCGAATCAGGTGACACAGGGCGTGAAACCTTTGCCGGGGGAAGATTTGGAACAGATGCGAGTGGCAAGGGGGTGGAATTGGGGCGATCGAACTCCTGATTTTGATGGGGATTTACCGGGCATTCCAGCTCCTGCTTGATCTATTAACTGTTGCCTGTTAATTGTTAACTGTTAGCAAACTAATGACTAATGACTCATGACTAATGACTCTAAAAGCAGTTTTATTTGATTTTAATGGTGTGATTGTTAATGACGAGCCGATTCACGAGAAAATAATCGATCAATTGATGCTCGATGAAAATCTCCAGCTCCAACGTGGGGAGGTTCGAGAAGTTTGTTTGGGAAGAAGCAATCGCGCTTGCATTACCGCACTGCTCGAGCGCCGGGGACGATTTCTGACAGAAACATACCTCGATCGGCTGCTGCGGCGCAAGGCCGAAGCTTACAAAGCTCAAATAGATACTTTGGAGAAACTGCCGATTTATCCGGGTTTGGCAGAATTTATTGACAAAATTCGGGTCGCTGGACTGAAAATGGCCGTAGTTAGCGGGGCAATGCGATCGGATATAGAATTGGTGTTACATCGGGCCGGTTTGGCAGCAAACTTTGAGTTAATTGTCGCAGGCGACGACTTGACGGCGAGCAAACCAGCACCCGACGGCTATCTATTGGCTGTGGAACTTCTCAACCAGAAATATCCCGACTTTAACCTGCAACCGATCGAGTGTTTGGCGATAGAAGATACTTTTGCGGGGATTGAAGCGGCGAAAAAAGCGGGGATTCAGGTTGCGGGTGTGACTCACACTTACCCGTTTCACATGATCCAGCGCCAAGCTAATTGGACGGTGGACTATTTTGCGGATTTAGAGTTGGACAGAGTGGCCCAACTTTGCTCGATCGCCCCCACTGAGCCGGCCGCGCAAAACACTTGACGTTTTTAGCAATTACGTGCTAGTGTAGGTGACGGTCTGCGAACGTGAGAGCAAGCAAGACGTGTAAGCCTTTTAGATTCGGCAATCCCGCATCTAAAATGCTAAATTAAAACTCAATCAGGGGAATTAGCTCAGTTGGTAGAGCGCTGCGATCGCACCGCAGAGGCCAGCGGTTCGAGTCCGCTATTCTCCATATGTCGAATTACAAATTATGTGTCGTCGTTAACACATTAATGTCCTCATAATAGACAATATCTAGCTTCAAGTTTGAGAGGAGGCGGGGAGTGCGATCGCAAACTCTGCTCCCCCTCCCAAAGATGAAATTACCTCTATTTTCCCCCGATGTTTTTCCACAATCTGATAGCAAATTGCCAGGCCAATACCCGTGCCTTTTCCTGGTTCTTTAGTTGTAAAAAAAGGGTCAAATAGCTTGCTTTGGATTGCGAGTGAAATGCCAGGCCCGTTATCGCAAATTCGCACCAGAATTTGGCTACTGTCCAACTTTTGCGTCTGAATGAAAATCTGAGGAGTTTTACCTTTTTTAAAGTTACCCGATGACTCTTCTAGTGCATCTATCGCATTTACTAGAATATTCATAAATACTTGATTTAGCTGCGCTGGATAACAGTCTATTTCTGGCAATTCTCCATAGTTTTTGACAACTTCAATTCCCTGCTTGAGCCGACTGTTCAAAATCAACAGTGTATTGTCAATGCCTTCATGGATATCAACTAATTTCATTTGAGCTTCATCGAGGCGAGAGAAGTTTCGCAAAGACAAGACTATTTGCCGGATGCGTTCTGAACCTATTTTCATAGACTCAAGCAGTTTTAGTAAATCTTCTGTGATAAAGTCTATTTCTATCTCTACGAGTTTTTCTGCGATTGCCTCTTTGGGTTGCGGGTATTCCTGCTGATAGAGACGGAGTAAATTCAGCAAATCTATAATATACTGGTTGGCGTATTCTAGGTTGCCGTGAATAAAGTTAACAGGGTTGTTTATTTCGTGGGCTACCCCTGCCACCATCTGCCCTAAACTGGACATTTTTTCGGTTTGAATTAACTGGGTTTGGGTGTGTTTAAGTTGGTGAAGCGCTGCTGTAAGTTCTTCTGTTCTTTCTTGTACTCGCTCTTCCAAATTATGGCGAGCCAGCTCTAATTCATGGGTGTATTCTGCTACCCACTGAACTAATTGATTGATGGATTTTGCTAAGGTTCCTACTTCATCTTCTGTAGTAACAGGTGCTTGCAAATCAAAATTTGCTTGTTGAGTAATAGTTTGAGCAACGCTGGTAACGGCTTGGAGAGGAATGGCGATCGCGCGGCTGGTACAGATGGCTAGAAAAGTAGCGAGCGCGACTGATACTAACATACTCACTACGAGGATTTGCTCTCGTAGTTTCTCAGCTCTATTAAAATTAACGTAGGCTTGTCTCTGCTGTGCCTTAGCTACTTGTGTCATCACGCTCAAATTCTCTGACAGCAGCTCAAACTTAACATCAAGCTTAACGGCTCTCTCCCCTCTGATTAAATCCAATACTTGCTGCTGTGCCTCTTTAACTTCCTCTGGTTTTAGTGAAGAATGATCTATTTCTTGCCAAAAAGATTTGAGCAATTGAGAATACGAATCTGTAGCCGTTGTGTAACCGTTTAACAATTCCTTTAATGCAGCAGAACTTACTGCTAATTCTGCCGAATGTTCTTCCGTAAATAAAGCTAGTTCTGCAATATTTTTTTTTACTACATCAACATCTTTCAAGAACTTAGCAGTTTCATATTCAAACCAGATTGAATCTCCCAAGACAAAGATTAACCGTTTGGGATGTGACTGCACTGCTTGCACGGAATATTCTAAATCTCTGAGCAAATCTTGTTGCTCGTCGGCGAAGGTTAAAGCTTGGAAAGCTTGCTTTTGATAATAGTCTCCGTAGAGCATTCCCGCTGTTGTTCCTAGTACGGCTATTCCCATTGCTAGGGAGTAGCCATAATTAATTTTTTTGGCAATGCTTAAGCGAGAAATGAAGCGGTTAATTGCAGTCAAGGGAGTTTTTTTGATAGGATTTTTGATGTCGCGAGATTCTTCAGTGACAGCGGTATTATTTTTTCCTCTATTTAGGGTAAGATTATTGAACTTTACAGCCCCATTATCTTCCTGTTCAAACTTTTGCATACTGGCAACCTGAGCTAAATTTTAACAAGTTTATTAGTAAATGCACATAAATAAAGTATCTTATTCGTAGTAGGCAATATTTCCTATAGTTTATGAATTAAGGGCAAAAGCTCTACTACAAATTGGGTATTAGATAAAATTTAACCTTAAAAGACTTTCCCCTGACCAATGGCTTTATAAACTTCACGAATCATGTTATAATCACTGTCGTGTACTGGCACCAGTTTAGCTCCTTGATACTTATCATTAGCTTTCCCAAGTAAAATTGCTTCAATTAGCTTATCTTGATTTTCAACCACGCGAGCGCGAATTTTTTCAACAAGAGTATTCGGCAGGTTGCTACTAGCTACAAACAAGTCACTAGGTAAGGGTTTCCCGGTCGAAATAATCCGAAAATCTTTGGTCGATAAACCGTCTTTTTTGAGTAAATCTTTGTATCTATTCAAACCAATTGCTAAGGCATCAACTTGCTCGTTTTTAAGAGCCTGCAAACCCTTTTTCCCCAACATTGAGATTTTGAAGTCGGATTGGGGATTTAAGCCAGCATCCAGGAGAATTTTAATCGGCCCTAGATGACCACCAGTTGCCCCAATTTCCCACATAGCTATTGTTTTACCTTTCAATTGTGCTGCTGACTTAATCTCGCTATTGGCACGAACAAGAATAAGTGAGTGATAGTCGGGGCGGGTGATGGCAATGATGGGAACAGCATTTGTCCGAGCCCGCATAATCACATATTCAGAGGGCCCTGTTAGAGCTAATTTTAGCTGACCGGACTGGAGAGCTACGGCTGCTGCTATATAGTTATCTACTGGGAACAATTCAATTTTTTTCTCTAAGACTTCCCCAAGAACAGTCCGAAATGCTTGATAATTTTGCTGCAAATCTTCTGATCCCTTAACATCAGTTACGGCAAATTCAAGGGTTTCTGGTTCACTTACGGCCAAATTGGAAGAACTGCGATTAGATTGATTTACTGTTGTAGAACAGCTTGTTACAAACAATAGGGAGAACCCAACAAAAGGCCGCCTCTTCATAATTTTTAGGAATTTTAGTGGTCGTTGAAAATTTCATAACTATTATAAGCTATTTGGAATCAGCTTTGATTAAAAGAGATTATCCATTGGTTAAACTTCTGTGCGGAAAAATCTTTAAGAAAATTTTTATCGCTCGGTGTTCGGGTTGGGAGCGTAAGGCAGCGGATATTGTAAATCTAACTCCTTAAATGCTGCCCGTGGTAAGTGGCAGGAATCGCAAACGCCGCAAGCAACCTCACCGTCGGGGTAACAAGACCAAGTTTTTTCCCAACCCACTCCTCAATTATTGCCTACTTTAATGATTTCTGTCTTTTTTAGCTCAATCAGCGGTGTTGAGAGAGAAATTGCCTCGCCTTCTCTCCGTTGTTTTGTCCTTAGCTGAAATACTTCTTTCATGGCTTGAATATAATCGGGGCGACAGTCTCGATAGCCGGAATAGTCTAAAGCGTTGACGCAAATGCAAATGCGATCGGCGTTGAGAGCAGCAGCCCTGGCGACGCCAAAACTTAGGAGAATTCTACGGCGGGAGGTAGGTTATCGCGATGCTTTCGGAGATTTGATCGACGGTGCTAGCACCAAAAAGCGTCTGGCTTTCCTGCAATGGTTTTGAAGGGAGCGATCGCCTCAACGGATCTCGATCGAGTACAATCTCCTATTACCAGCACGCATGAAAAGGAGTTTGATTGTCTAATCAACATTTTAAGCTGTTTTTTCAAACAATCAAGCTTAATGTGTTAGACGCTGCCGTAATTTTTGCAAGTCCCGTTTTTTAAGAAGCGACACAGAAGTTGTCCAAAGTTTAAATAGCGACAACGAGCGTGTTCAAGTGACTGCTGTAATTTCGGTGCGATCAAAGCTGCTCTAATCGTTATATAGCAAGGACTTCAGCTCATCGTAGTCAGACGACATTAATTCGTTAAAGCGACAAATAATTTGTTATTCGACAATCAGGGTAATTTACACAAGTCCGATCGTACTCAAAGCGCAGTGCGATCGCCACCCTTTTGAGAGACTGTACTGTAAATTGCCGAAAATTGTCCTTAAACTTTAATTTACTTAATAATAAATTTTGTATCTAAAAATACAACTATCTTATTAAGAGAGCCTTAATATCAAGTCGCTATGTGTTATTATTCTCAATCATCTGACTCATCTATTCAAGAGTAACAAGAAAAAATGACAAAGCGATTCGATCGGCGGAAATTTATTTTATACAGTTCTGCTACCCTAACATCAAGTTTATTTCTCAAAGCTTGTAGAACTCCAACTCCAACAGCAACTCCCGCCGCTTCTCCCACATCAACAGGAACTACACCAGCAGCAGCCGGGGGCGGAAACACGATCAAAGTAGGAATTTTGCATTCCTTGAGCGGCACGATGTCAATCAGTGAAAAAAGCGTTGTCGATGCCGAACAATTAGCGATAGAAGAAATTAATAAAGCTGGTGGCGTCCTCGGAAAACAAATCGAAGCAGTAATAGAAGATGGCAACTCAGACTGGCCGACTTTTGCCGAAAAAGCCAAAAAATTGATCGACCAAGATAAAGTTGTCGCCGTCTTCGGCTGCTGGACATCGGCCAGCCGCAAAGCAGTATTGCCAGTATTTGAAGAAAAAAATCATATGCTCTGGTATCCCGTACAATACGAGGGTCAAGAGTGTTCCAAGAACATTTTCTACACCGGGGCTGCGCCGAACCAGCAAATCGAACCAGCAGTTGACTGGCTACTAGAAAATAAAGGCAAAAAATTCTTCTTAGTGGGGTCTGACTACGTTTTCCCGCGCACGGCTAATACCATTATCAAGGCACAGCTAGCAGCCAAAGGCGGCGAATTAGTTGGGGAAGATTACATTCCTTTGGGCGGGACAGAAGTCACGCCAATTATTACTAAAATTAAGGCAGCTTTGCCAGACGGGGGCGTCATTTTCAATTCCCTCAACGGCGACAGCAACGTAGCATTTTTCAAACAGTTGCAGGGTGCAGGTTTGGGGCCAGACAAATATCCGTCAATGTCGGTCAGTATTGCTGAAGAAGAAGTAAAGGCGATCGGCGTAGAATATCTTAAAGGCCATTACGCCGCCTGGAATTACTTCATGACTGTGGAATCTCCGGCCAATACAAAATTTGTGCAAGCTTTCAAAGCAAAATACGGCAACGATAGAGTGACTAACGACCCGATGGAAGCAGCTTACATCATGGTTTACCTGTGGAAGCAAGCCGTCGAAAAAGCAGGGACAGCCGACGATTTGGAAAAAGTGCGGGCAGCAGCTTTGGGTCAAACCTTTGACGCGCCGGGGGGCACAGTAACGATGGATGTTAACCATCACCTTTCTAAATTTGTGCGGTTGGGCGAAGTTAGAGATGACGGTTTATTTAACATCGCTTTTGCTACACCAGCAGCAGTGAAGCCGGTGCCTTGGAATCAATTTGTCGCTGAAACAAAAGGCTTGGCTTGCGATTGGTCAGACCCCGCAAAAGGTGGCAAATTCAAAGCTTGATAAGTAGGTAATACCAATTTTTTTAACGTTGGCAGCGTATCTTCGATCCCCCCTAGCCCCCCTGAATAAGGGGGGGAGAAGAGCGTTCTTGCGTCACCCCCTACTCTCCGGAATCAGGGGGAACAGGAGTCTTCAAAGTCCCCCTGATTAAGGGAGATTTAGGGGTATCGATATCCTCACTCTAAGCATAATTTATAGAAAACTTGACGCTTAAGTTGACACCAAGGGGGTAAAATCCGCCCCTAATTATCCGCGAATAAAGTTAACCCACTTGATGCAGGAGTAACAAAAGTGGCGATATTAGATGGTTTATTTAACGGCATTAGCATCGGCGCAGTTTTACTAATTGCAGCCCTGGGACTAGCGATTATTTTCGGGCTGATGGGCGTAATTAATATGGCTCATGGCGAATTGATGATGCTGGGGGCTTATACAACTTTCGTGGTGCAAAATGTCTTCAAAGGTATGGGAGGATTTGCTTTTGAAACATACATTTTATTTGCGATTCCCCTCGCTTTTTTAGTAGCTGCATTGGTAGGATTAATTCTCGAACGCGGCGTGATTCGCTATCTTTACGGGCGGCCGCTAGAAACTCTCCTGGCAACTTGGGGAGTAAGTTTAATTTTGCAGCAGTTTGTCCGCAGCGTTAGTTGGGTTCTGGTAATTGGGATTGCGGTGTTTTGTGTGCTGTTTTTTGGCGGTTTGCGGGTGCTGAAATCTCGCCTAGATTTCGATCGCATTCGCAGCAAAATTATCGCCCTAATTTTGCCTTTATCTTTGGGTATTTCCTGGGCCGTGAGCGCCTTTTTAGGACAAACTTACAAGCTGGCAGTAACTCAACCTTGGTTTGGCGCTCAAAATGTGGACGTAACTGCACCGAAATGGTTGCGGGGCGGCATACCGCTAGGCAATTTTCAGTTGCCCTACGCCCGAATTTTTATTATTGTCTTGACCGGAATTTGTTTGGCGGGAATTTACCTATTTTTGCAAAAGTCTGTGTGGGGATTGCGGATTAGATCCGTGACACAAAATCGCAGCATGAGTGCGTGTTTGGGAATCCCTACCGAACAAGTAGACGCGCTGACTTTTGCTTTGGGTTCGGGGTTGGCAGGTGTCGCTGGGTGCGCGATTAGTTTGATCGGTTCCGTAGGGTCAAATACCGGACAAAATTATATAGTCGATACCTTTATGGTGGTGGTTGTGGGCGGTGTTGGCAAGATTGTGGGGAGTGTAGTTGCTGCGATCGCGATCGGCACTGCAAATTACCTGATCGGTTCGGGAACCTTAGCAATAATATTCGCTCCTGTCCAGCCTTTAGCCGACTTCTTCACATTTTTCGCCACAACCAGCATGGCAAAAGTGATGGTATTCGCCTTAATTATGGCTTTTCTGCAAGTGAAGCCGGGAGGGATTTTCCCGCAAAAAGGGCGGACGGTAGAAAATTAAAAATTACAACTGCGAGTGTAGCGAAAAATGCAGAAAACACATCAAAAACCCTGGCTAAAAGAAGCGGCAATTGTCAGCGCGATCGCCCTCACATTTATCTTGCTCATCCCAGGAATACTCCCCGACGTTCGGCTCAATCAATTGGGGCGATTTTTAGCACTAGCAATTGCAGCCCTCGGCATAGACTTGATTTGGGGATACACAGGTTTGCTTAGTTTAGGGCATGGGGTGTTTTTTGCGATCGGCGGCTACGCCTTCGCCATGCACCTAAAACTGCAAATTCCCCCAACCGCCAGCAGTCAACTGCCAGAATTTATGAACCTCTACGGCGTTACCGAACTCCCCTGGTTTTGGCAACCATTTTATTCATTTCCCTTCTCAGCATTAGCAGTAGTTCTCCTCCCCGCCCTCTTGGGCGCACTTTTAGGTTATTTAGTATTCCGCAATCGAATTCGAGGCGTTTACTTTTCAATTCTCACCCAAGCAGCAACCATTGTATTTTTCAACTTCTTTAACGGTCAGCAAAAACTGATTAACGGCACTAATGGACTCACCGACTTTAAAACCTTGTTCGGAGCCACCGTAAATGACCGAGATACTCAATATATTTTCTACATTCTCACCATACTATTTCTAGCAGCAACTTACGCCCTCTGCCGATGGCTGACCAGCGGGCGTTTCGGCCGTCTGCTAGTAGCCATTCGCGACGACGAAGTGCGCTTGCGTTTCTCAGGTTACAATCCCACAGGATATAAAGTTTTAGTCTTTGCAATTTCCGCCGGTTTAGCCGGGACTGCAGGCGCATTATTTACCGTACAAACCGGAATCATTTCGCCCAAAGCAATGGATATTGCCTTTTCAATTGAAATGGTAATCTGGGTCGCAGTGGGAGGTCGCGCCACATTATCAGGAGCAATATTAGGAGCGCTGCTAGTCAACTTTGGCAAGAGTTTCTTGAGCGAACAATTTCCCGAAGTTTGGCTGTTTTTCCAAGGCGCCCTCTTCCTAATAGTAGTCACAGTGCTACCCGACGGCTTAGTCGGATGGCTGCAACATCAAGGTTTCGACCAAATCCGCAGGTTGTTCAGAAGACCGAAGTACGCCTCTACTTACCCCAGCCTGGAACAAGACCCCCAAGTGCAGCTCGAAAAAGAAGAATTTGAACATTGAGTGCAAAAATATTGTGTAATTTATAAGTAGGCTGACATAAATAAATGTCACCTACAACAGACAAACAAAGCAATCCCAATAGGCTTGGCAAACGCTGCGTTTATCTCTGTCTGAGGAAACGTAATATATATGTCCACCTACTTAGATATCCGTAGCAACTAGCTTCGTTCTTTAACTTGAGGAGCAACATATGGCAGATATTATTGACTACAAAATCTACGGCGACGATTTGCAACTCATCGAGATTGAACTCGACCCCAAAGAAGGCGTCAGGGCTGAAGCTGGAACCATGACATACATGGAAGGTGACATCCAAATGCAAACATCCACAGGCGGCGGCTTATTTCAAGGTTTCAAACGGATGCTGACAGGAGCGGGTTTTTTCATTACCACCTTTGTCAACGCCGGAAATCGTAAGGCCCGCGTCGCTTTTGCCGCCCCCTATCCGGGTAAAGTAATTCCCCTAGATTTAAGTCAACTGGGCGGTAAATTTTTGTGTCAAAAAGACTCATTTCTCTGTGCGGCCAACGGCATTGAAATTGAGGTAGCATTCACCAAGCGGCTCGGTGCCGGTTTCTTTGGCGGAGAAGGTTTTATCCTGCAAAAATTGCAGGGTGACGGACTAGCTTTTGTTCATGCGGGAGGAACAATAGTTGAGAAAAATTTGGGAGTTGGCGAAGTGTTGCGGGCGGACACTGGTTGTTTAGTAGCTTTTGCGCCGACTGTAGATTACGATATTCAGTTTGTGGGCGGGTTTAAAAATGCTCTATTTGGCGGCGAAGGCTTATTTTTAGTCAAGCTAACCGGCCCTGGAAAAGTGTATTTGCAAAGTCTGCCGCTCTCGAAATTAGCTGAGCGAATTATGGCTGCGGCTCCATCTCCAGTGTCGAGCAGTTCTAGCAGTTTTACTTGAGAGTAAACTGCCAGCAAAAAGTAGTAAGTATGGTGTCATGGAAGGGGAGAAAATCTCCTTAATAAGGGAGAATATTTGCCTGCCGCACTTACAAGAGGTATGAGTTGTTGTTCATTAGTGAGTGAATAGTCAATCATGAATGGAAAAGTATTAGAAATAGAAAACTTGACTGTTAGTTTTGATGGTTTTAAAGCCATCAATGGTTTAAATTTTAGTATGGATGCGGGGGAACTGCGAGTTATTATTGGCCCCAATGGTGCGGGTAAAACAACTTTTCTCGATTCAATTACCGGGAAGGTACAGCCGACAGAGGGCAGGGTGTTATTTAAGGGACAAAATTTACGCAAGTTGTCGGAAGATAGGATTTCGCGCTTGGGAATTGGTCGTAAGTTTCAAACACCGCGAGTTTACTTGAATTTAACGCCACGCGAAAATTTGGAATTGTCTTGCAGCCGCCATAAAAATGTTTTTTCGACTTTGTTCAAGCCTGCTTCGGCTGCTGAAAAACGCACGGTTGCGGGTTTGTTAGAAACAATTGGTTTAGTTGCTAAAGCTGATATTTCGGCGGGTTTGCTTTCTCACGGGGAAAAGCAATGGTTGGAAATTGGAATGTTGGTGGCTCAATCTCCTGATTTGTTATTGGTAGATGAACCTGTGGCGGGTTTGACGGATGAGGAAACGATGTTAACTGGAGAGTTGCTAATTTCGCTGGCGGAAAGTCATTCGGTGTTGGTAATTGAACACGATATGGAGTTTGTGCGGCAGATTGCGCGGCAGGTGACGGTGTTGCATCAGGGTGCGGTTTTGTGTGAGGGCACTATGGATGAGGTGCAAAATGACGAGCGGGTAATTGAGGTATATTTGGGCAAACCGGAAGAGTAAGAAGAAGAAAGTTCGGCAACGGATTGTGTAACGGATGTAACGGATGTAACGGATGTAACTGATATCAGGAAGAAGGAAGAAGTTATTTGTTAGTTGCTACTAATTTCCCGGCCCACTTACCCATTAAAAACTATGCTACAAGTCTCTAATTTGAATGTTTATTACGGCGAAAGTCACATTTTGCGCGATGTCGATTTAAGCGTCATGGCGGGGCAAATGGTTTGCTTAATCGGCCGCAATGGTGTGGGCAAAACTACTATGCTAAAAACGATTATGGGGTTGCTGCAACCGCGCAGTGGCACTATTGCTTTTGGCGGAGAATCTATTGCTTCTAAGTTGACTCACCAGCGGGCTAGATTAGGAATTGGTTATGTGCCTCAAGGGCGCGAAATCATTCCACGTTTGACGGTGAAAGAAAATCTATTATTGGGTTTGGAAGCGAAACCAACCAAAATCAAAAATCCTGAAATTCCTGATGAAATTTTTGAGTTATTTCCGGTTTTGAAAACTATGCTCGATCGCCTCGGAGGTGATTTGAGCGGGGGACAGCAGCAGCAGTTAGCTATTGCTAGGGCTTTGATGGGTGAGCCGCAGTTGCTGGTTTTGGATGAGCCTACGGAAGGGATTCAACCATCCATTATTTTAGATATTGAAGCTGCGGTGCGCCGTGTGGTTACTACTAGGGGAATTTCTGTTTTGTTGGTGGAGCAACATTTGCATTTTGTGCGGCAAGCGGACTGGTATTATGCTATGCAAAAAGGCGGAATAGTGGCTTCTGGAAGCACTAGCGAGTTAAGTGATGAGGTAATTCAGAGGTTTTTGGCTGTTTGAATAGAATTGAAGGAAGGCACGACACGGATTTTGACGATGACAGCGATCGCCTCAAAGAGCAAGAAGGGCAAGCGTTTAGATTGGAAAAATGGCTTATTCGTCTGGGTTCGCTTGGTATTCTGCGATCGCAGTTTGGATTTCCTCGGCCGAGACATTTGCTTGTTCAGATTTCGAGTAAATAGCGATAACCGCCGCTCTTACCAACTTGGGAATCACTGTTTTTAGCCCGGACTTTGTAAACGGTGTATTGAGTCCCTGTAATCTGGTCTCCTATGAAGTTTCCCTGGGGGGGTGACGACCCGCCCCAAACCCATAGTTAGTAAGGATTGAGCCAACTTGTGGTAAAAAAAGATAGGCAGC
>NZ_JAUBUI010000046.1:0-49042 GCF_036705385.1 Microcoleus sp. B3-A4
TTGTCAAATTTTTATTTGAGTTTTTTACTAACGAACATAAATTTGATTTCCCCAAAATACGTCAATATACTTACACACAGAAAATCATTTAGGATTGCTCTCGATATAGAAAATCATTTAGGATTGCTATAGTTGGGCGCGTAATACCCCAACTATTTTGAAAGAAAGCCTAAATGAAGATTGGGAATTTCTGTTGCAATTTTCTTGATTAATCCCGGTTTTTGCGTCCAGGACTGTAGTCATTAGTAAGCAATTAGTAGTCATTACTTAGATGACAGAAGGAAAAGAGAAGAAGATCTAGTTTGGCAGTCTTGCTTGTTTATTTGCTAAGCTAAAGGTGGCGCTCTGTCCTCAATAAACTTTAGATTTATGCACAGGTTATTAACTGGGAAACTGCGAATAGAGTATTTAACAATACCGATCGCCAATCTTCCAGCAAATCTATCCGGTACTAAAATTGTACAGCTTACTGACTTTCACTATGACGGGGTGCGGCTATCGGAAGGGTTGCTAGAAGAGGCGATTGCTGCGGCCAATGAAGCCGAACCCGACCTGATTTTTTTAACCGGTGACTTTATTACCTACGATCCCGCGCCTATTTACACCTTAGTGCAGCGATTGAAAAACTTGCAAAGTCGGCTGGGAATTTACGCGGTTTTGGGCAATCACGACCACTATTGGCCGAGGGCAAAAACAGAGGTTACTAATGCTTTAAATAGCGTCGGGATTCGGGTTTTGTACAACGAAGCAATCTATCCTTTGGGATCAGAATTGGCTTTAGTTGGGTTGGCAGATTTTTGGTCGGGCGATTTTGCGCCTAAACCTGTAATGGCATCCATAAATCCCGCGATTCCTCGGATTGTCTTGTCTCACAATCCCGATACTGCTGAAAAGCTGCAAAATTGGCGGATTGATTTGCAGTTGTCTGGACACACTCACGGCGGTCAAATCGTTATTCCCGGTATCGGGCCTTTGTACGCTTGGGTCAGAAAAATTGGCTATATGATCCCTAAACGAATCCGAAAGTTCATTCCTTTGCTGTCGGCTTGCGATCGAGTAGTTACTCACTGGGAATGGGCTAGCGGTTTGCATCAGGTGGGGAGTAATTTGCTGTACGTGAATCGGGGTTTGGGAACTTATTCGCCGGGAAGGCTATTTTGTCCCCCGGAGGTGACAGTAATTACTTTGGTTTGTCAACATAGATAAGGGCGGGTTTAGGGTGCACACTTTCCCGATAATAGACAGGAAGAGGGAAGTTCGGCAACGAGCACTGTACAGGATGTAACGGATGTAACGGATGTCAGGAAGAGGGAAGTTCGGCAACGAGCACTGTACAGGATGTAACGGATGTAATGGATATCAGGAAGAGGGAAGAGGGATTTTTGTACAATTGCTATTATTTTTAATTTGCTTCTCCAAAGCGATAGCCTCTCCCGTAGACTGTGTGAATTAGCACCGATTCGCCCGGGGCTTCTATTTTGCGGCGCAGCAGGCGGATTTGAGCGGCTAATACATTGCTGCTGGGTTTTTCTGCTTCACTCCACAAATACTGGTGGATTTGTTCGTGTGTTAGCAATTGACCGGTATGGCGCATTAAGTATTCTAATAACTGGCATTCTTTTTCAGATAAGTCAATTGTGCGATCGCGCCGATAAGCTAATTGATTGTCGTAGTCTAGCTGTAAATCTGCAACTTGCAGCCGCCCGACAGCAACCTCGGCGTCAATAGTAGGAGGCCGCCGCAGTAAGGCGCGGACTCTGGCTAGCAGTTCTCGCAGTTCAAAAGGTTTGACCAAATAGTCGTCTGCACCGGCGTCGAGTCCTTGTACGCGATCGTCTACGGTATCTTTGGCGGTGAGAAATAGCACGGGCGTACTCCTTCCTTGCGATCGCAACTTCTGGCAAATTGCCAGTCCGGTTTGTCTCGGCAGCATCCAATCCAAAATTAGTAAATCGTAAGTGCCCTGCATTGCTAAATTGCTGCCGCTTGCTCCGTCAAATGCCACATCAACTGTATAACCTTCGCGGGTTAAGACTCGACTCAAAGGGTCAGTTAACTCAACTTCATCATCAACTAAAAGAATCCGCATCCTGATTTCAAACTTGAGATTTGAGATTTTAGGTTAAGTAAACTGATTTTTCCTAGATTTTAATGTGTGGAATACTTTCCGTTTCGCTGCAAGCTGCTGCTACCCATTCCTGGATGGCAGGTAAGGCTAAAATAGCCTCCGCATAAGCTTTTGCTGATGAATCTAATTTGACTCCGTAGGTAACAAAACGCATAACAACGGGGGCAAACATAGCGTCAACAATTGTGAATTTCCCGAACAGCATATCGCCGCCTGTTCCGAATTTTTGGCGGCATTCGCGCCAAATGGCAAAGATGCGATCGATCTCTGCTTCTACACCGGCAGTCATCCCTTCTCCCGGATAGCGGTTGCGGCAGTCCATCGGCATATTGTCGCGCAAATTTTGGAACCCCGCGTGCATTTCGGCGGCAATCGAACGGGCGATCGCCCGTTCCGCTACATCCGCCGGCCACAAATCATTGGCAAAGCGATCGGCAACGTATTCGCAAATTGCTAATGATTCCCACACTTTCAGATCGCCGTCGATTAAAACTGGCACTTTTCCCGAGGGAGAATAGCGCCGAATTTCTTCATGCGTTGTAGGCCAGTCTAAGGGGATTCTCACCTCGGCAAATTCCAGTCCAGCTTGTTTCATCGCCAGCCAAGCACGCAGCGACCAAGACGAATAATTTTTATTACCAATAACAAGTGTCAATTCGGTCATAGTTTAGCTTTCAACTATTTGCAATCGCCAGTTAAATTTTAAGTTTTAGAGTTGAATACACAAAGGCATGAGACTGAATGAATGACGAGCCTCTTCGAGGGCTTTCCTTCGGATCGCTTCGCTAACCCTAACGCGCGATCGGCCCGTTTTCTGCACTAGCCTCTGCAAGCATTTTAGATTAACAGCCTCCCAGCGTTCCGCGTTTTTCTGCAAACTTCGAGCGGGGGGCCGTATCGAACACACTTGATTTGGCATCCAATGATCTGCCTCTGTGGATTTTGGCATCGTTAGCGGTAGGTACGGTCACTGTATAGTGCATTTCCTCGGCCTCTACACCACCGCCTGAGAGGATTTCATCTACTGTAATTTTTTTTAGGGAAGCTGGGTCTACATTGTGAAATTTTCTGTCAACTTGTTGACTCTCAAACTCTTGATTGTTTTCCATACTGACCGCCATTGAAAAACGTGACGACATAAAAACTTACTCAATATAATATATACCCAAACAAAGGATCGAGCAATAGCCAAAATTTATTTTTCGCTATGAACTCTATGTGTTATTCTGAGTTTGGTAAAAGCTGTTTCTGCTTAGACCGCGATCGCCCCCTTCCCAAATTGAGCAATTTACACTCTAAAAATTGACATGATTACTGTTGCACTTCCCAAAGGCGGATTGTTAGGAGATAGCATTCGCCTGTTTAAATCGGTTGGATTAGACTTTAGTGCTTTTCTCGATTCCTCTAACCGACAACTTCAAATATATGACCCTACCGGTACGGCCAAAGCTTTGCTAGTAAGGACGCACGACGTGCCGGTTTATGTGGAATACGGTCAAGCAGATTTGGGGATTGCTGGCTATGATGTTTTGCGGGAAAAAAAGCCGAAAGTTGCCAATTTAATTGATTTAAAATTTGGCAAGTGTCGGCTGTCGGTGGCGGTGAAGGAATCTAGTTCTTACCGACGAACTGTGGATTTGCCTCCTCACGGTAGAGTTGCTTCTAAGTTCGTACACTGTGCAAGGGAATATTTTCACAATTTGAATTTGCCGGTGGAAATTGTGCCGCTTTACGGTTCTGTGGAATTGGGGCCGATTACGGGTATGTCGGAGGCAATTGTGGATTTGGTTTCGACTGGCAAAACTTTGCGGGAAAATGGTTTGGTGGAAATTGATGTTTTGTTTGAAAGTTCGGCTTATTTAATCGCTCATCCTTTGAGTTACCGTTTGAATACCGGAGGTGTGAATGAGTTGATCGGGAAGTTGAGAGAGCAAGTTTTGACGACTGTTTGATGCTAACTCCAATTAGAGTAGACTTATTGGATAAATCTTTCATTGATAGGGAAACCACAGACGCAACGCAGGATAGTTGAAGACTTTTGCAATAAGTCTAAACTCTTGTAGGGTGGGCTTGTAGCTCGCCCTAAAAGTTAAATCTTTATGAAGTGCTATTTCCCGGTAGAAAACCTAGTTTTTCCTGGCAGCGATTTATATAAAAACGGACAACTGTATCCGCAGGGTTTTGTTCGATTAGTTGCTGAAAATACCTCAACGCGGCGACAAACCTTTCAGATTGCCATCCTTGAATTCCTTTGTCAAATAAACCCTGGGTAAGCTGCTTTGCCTCAGAGTCGGGACAGGAGGCTGCCCAGATTTCGTAGATTTCAATAGCTTGCTGCTTGCCGCGCGGAGTTACTCGATCGATCCAGCGATAGTAATAATTGTTGCTGGGCAAATGGCTGTCACCAGGAGTCGCCCCAGAAGTAGAAATAATACTCTCCTGTGTTTCCACTTCCAAGTCGCACTTTAATAATAGACTTTCTTTTGATTTTGAGTTGGAACTTATGCCATGTAGAAATTCTCTTGCATGAACGATCGCATTTTCGCTAACAATAATTTGGCAACCGTATGTTTTAGTTAAATTTTCTAACCTAGAAGCTGTATTTACCACATCGCCGATGACTGTCGAGTCCATGCGGCGATCGGAACCTAAAGTGCCGATCATGCCGATACCTGTGTTAATTCCCGTACCAATATTGACGGGAGATTCTAAATTGTATTGGTGGCGACTAGCATTAAATTTTTGCAAAGTTTCTTGCATTGCTACTGCCGCTTCGATCGCATCCATAGCGTGAGAATTCGGCTTGTCAAATACTGCCATGATTGCATCGCCTAGGTATTTGTCAATAAACCCGCCGTGAGACGTTATGCACTCGTTCATTTTAGTAAAAAAAGCGTTCAACCATTCAAAAGTCTCGCGAGCTTGTTGAGATTCCGCGATCGCAGTAAACCCGCGAATGTCGCAAAATAAAACAGTCAGCTCTTCTTCTGTGACATTGCCCAACTGAATAGATTCTATTCCTTGCGGCGCAATTCGTCCGAGAAGTTGCTCTGGCACAAATAGCTGAAATTTTTCTGAAAGATATTCGTTGGCTTCCCAAGCTGCGGCGATTTGGCGTTTGCTTTGCTCTTTGACTTGCTGGTTGAGTTGGGAAGATACAGCTTGCGATCGCATTTGACTCAACTGCAAAATATTTTCCACTTTCGCCAGCAACAAACGACTGTTAAAAGGCTTTGTCAAATAATCATCGGCCATCATTTCTAACCCTTTGATGCGAGACATATCGTCATCGAGGGCAGTTAAAAAAATCACCGGTACAGTTTGCAATGCGGTATCCTTCCGCAGGATCTCGCACACATCAAAACCGTCCATCTCCGGCATCATAATATCTAGTAAAATTAAATCGGGTCGAGAGGCGCGGGCAAGCGAGAGCGCTTCATGGCCAGATAGGGCTGATACTGTAGCGTATCCTTTCAGGTGCAATAACTCTTCCAGTAAAGTCAGATTAGCTGGCTCGTCATCAACCAACATGATGCAGGGCGACTTGTTTGACATCGAATATGATATAATATATTGAATTTAGCTCGGGATTTGCGCGTGGGGAAGCTCGAAAACTGGTTGATTCGTATATTTCTCGTTACTAAACTCGATATTTTTCGTAGGAACCAGCTTTCGCAGGCAAGTGCGGGCAAGTCATATACATATTTATCTACTCTTGAGTTTAACCTTTGTTGTTATCAATTATCATAAATGGCAGTGCTGGAACTGCAAATAATTATTGTTAGCCCAGAAAAGAACGGACAGTAGCGATCATCAAATTCAAATCCAGTGGCTTGCTCAAATAAGCAGAAGCGCCAGCTTCCAAACATCGATCGCTGTCACCGGGCATCGCCATCGCCGTCACCGCAATCATCGGTACCGAGTCCCAGACAGGATCTGCTTTAACTCGGCGCATCAACTCAAAGCCGTCAACATCGGGCAACTGAATGTCCATCAAAATCAAATCCGGCAGCAACTCCGGGGCCGCAGAGGCGGCGAGAATACGATCGGCCATCACCTTCCCATCCGCGAGTATCTCTACCCCGTACCCCTCTAATTCCATCACCTCAGAAATTAACAATTGGTTAAAAGGCTGGTCTTCGACAACCAAAATCCGCTTCCTGCCAATGGGTAAAGCAATCGCAGAACCCGGCACTAACTTGCTATCCAAAGCACAAGAAGCAAAGCTTCCCAACTGTTGACGCATCTCCGTCAAAGGCAGCCAAACGCGGAAAAGACTTCCCCGATCGCAAACAGATTGAAAAGAAACAGTTCCCCCGTGCAATTCTGCCAGACGCTTAGTCAAAGCCAAACCCAAACCTGTACCTTCGTGCCGCCGAGTCAGGGAAGAATCCACCTGTTGAAAAGGTCGAAATAGCAAGTGCCAGCGGTCTTGAGGAATACCGATGCCGGAGTCTTGCACCTCAAAACAAAAATAAGGAGTGCTGGCATTTACAGGAGAACAATCCGGCCGGTAGTCGCCGTCTATTTCGCTGCCGTAGGCTAGACGCCCGCTGAGTTTAACTTGTCCCTGTTCGGGGGTAAATTTGATGGCATTGGAAAGTAAATTAATCACAATTTGTCGCACTCGCCGTTCGTCGAGCCAAACTTTAGTAATACGGTTGTCGAGTTCTAAAGACAAACCGATTCGCTTTTTGTCGGCCCGTGGCTGCATCATTTTCAGACAGTCTGTCGCGAGTTCTTGAACGCGAACAGGCTGTAAGTTTAGTTCTACTTTCCCGGCTTCAATTTTAGAAAGATCGAGAATATCGTTGATTAGCTGCAACAAGTGCTGGCCGCTTTTTTCGATCAGTTCGACATAGTTGATTTGTCGATCGCTCAACTGTCCGGCTGTTTGTCGCAGCAGCAAGTCAGAAAATCCGAGAATGCTGTTGAGAGGCGTCCGCAATTCGTGGGACATTGAGGCTAAAAACTCGGATTTCAACTGAGAAGAATACTCTAATTCTTCGTTAACTTGGCGCAGGTTTTCTTGTGTCTTAGCCCGCTCGATCGCCGCCCCCAGAGTCCGGCAAGCAGCCTCCAGCACTTCTTGGTGGACGGCGGTTTGCAGTTTTTTGACATTGCGGGACTCCAGCGTCAGCACTCCGATAATTGTACCGTCGGTAGCTGCGATCGGAAAAATGCCCAGTTGTCCAATTCCCGGATGCCGAAATTTCGGCACGGCATTGGGATGGTGGGCATAATCCTCTACGAACACAGGTTTACCAGTTTTCACCACTTCCCACAGCAAACCCATGCCGTAGGGAATGCCTTGGTCGAGCAATTCTTGCATTGCTGCGACAACTGGTTCCCCGTAAGTAGCCAAAAATTGACTAGAAATTTGGTTGGAAATCGCCGCCGCTTGTCGATCGTTTCCCTTGCCGCTAATCACCTTGACATCTCCGAAAGCAGCATTCATTGCCTCTACTAGATAGGTGAGGGCAAACTGACCTATTTCTTGCAAACTGTCAGACTTTTGCAGGCGTTCGGTTAAACCTAAAAGAAAGCTCAGCCGCCTGACTTCTGCGTTCAAACTAGCTTGGGAGTTTTGATATACTGTAACGTCTCTAAAGGTCAAAAGCCGTCCGCCGCTGTTGGTAATCGTGGCGCACACCTCTAAACAAACCGCATTGGATTGCTCGAAATAAAATGATAAACTTTCATGCTGAGATTTTTCGAGTGCTTGCTGAAACTCTTGCCACTGTTGAACAGACAAGTAACCCCGCTCGACAATTTCCGCAAACACCAAGTGACACTTCGGCTTTGTTTCCAGCCATTCTGGGGACAGTTCCCACATTCGGGCCAATTTTTTGTTAAACAAAACTAAGCAGTCAGACGAGTCGAACAGAGCGATCGCATTGTCTACTTGGTTGAGAATCAGTTCTTGGTCTGCCCTCAACTGGTGCAAGTCTCTCTCCATTTTCTCTGTGGGTGTAGCTCTTAGTTTCGTTGTCATAACTTTCTAGGGATATGGCAAGAATTATTTTATAATCCCTTACTTAATGTGACATAATTTTAGGTTTTTGGGCAGTGAGGGGGATCGATCGGCCTTGTGATCTGAGACACTTGCTGGTTTCCGAGGGCGGTCGGAGCCACCTTTGAACTGCGCCGGCTATTGTTTAATCATCAGGCAATAAAGAGGGAAATCCTTATGACAGAAGCCGAATTTTTTAATAACAATGTTGTCGAACTTGATGGCATCAGACTTGAAAGTATTGTGTCCAACCCTGTGCTAAATTGACCCATAATAAAAACTAATTCCGGCGATAAGGAATCACCATATAGCAATCCTCGCATCATTTGTGAATGTCTTACTCCCTCTAAGCAGGTTCGGGGAGGGTTGGGGGGGAATAAAAAAATTACGACTTTTGCAAGGATTGCTATATGTCAAATGCAATCATGACCTTACCCTTAAATTTTATTAGCAATAACTTAGTTATTTGGATTAACTGATCGAGCAAGTGTTGGATTCAAAAACATAGGCATAAGGCGCGCCCTAACCACCCTGAGACAGTGATATCAGTTTCAAAAAAGCAACTGTAGGCTCGTGAACCCAATCCAGACACAATCAGTTATTCCCAATAATTTAATCTAAAATTGTGCGACTGAGCGCTCGCGCCGAACTCTAAAATCTACAAGGGTAGGAGTTATTACGATCGCACTTATGAGTAAGGTGTGCACAGCGCACACCCTACAAATGTGAGTTAAGCTAATCCGCGTTTAAATTGCAGAGTAAAATAAATTTTTACTCTTGTGGAGCGGGCAGGAGATCCCGCACTTAACATACAATTTAAGTGCAGTACAGGTTAGAGCGTAAGTATTGTTAATGTTTCTTAGGATTTTTCGGAAAAGGAATGCCCAAACTTTCGTGAAAAACAACCTGAGTTTTATAAGTCAAGCGCCGGTTAACTTGTTTGATGATTTTTTCCAAAAGCGCATCGCCGGTTTTTTCTATTAAAGGTTGAGACATCGATCGAATAAACTTGGGAAAGCAAACCCCCACAGCCAAATCCAGCTTCCAGCTAGTAATGGTAATCGCAGGCGGCAGCTTAGCACGTTCCGAGCTCGGCCAATCGGCGGCAAACTCCTGAGACGGTATCTCCACTAGCTTCATTGCCGATCGAAAATCCACTTCATACCCAGGCGAGGTATAATCCGGAACCGGAATAGTCTTAATCAAATAGCAGCCTTCAGCGTCAGGCGGCAGCAACTCTAAACCAATTCTCGCTTCAACGCGGTAGCCGAAAGCCCCAAAACGCCCGATTAATAAATCATAGCCGTTTTCTCCGAGCGGCTCGGCCTTCATCGGCGAAGCGCAGTGGCAAAACCAAGTCTTGTGGTTGTTCAAATGGTTCCCCACCGTCTCCGCATCCGCGTACATCTCCATGCTGTCTTCAAAATGCGTGTGAAACCAAATCGGCTCAACTTCCTCTCCTGCATCCGCGCTTCCACTTTCGGGCTGTCGGAAACTCGCATCTGGGTAGTAATTTTCGTCAGAAGCTTCAACAGTTTGATATTCAGCGGAATCGTGCTTCATATTATGCTCTCCTGTTATACACGCCAATCAATCTGGTTGGGGATGTGTTAAGGAAGTTTCCTCCCTACAATTGAGAAATTGATAGTAACAAAACTTACCCTAGT
This sequence comes from Microcoleus sp. B3-A4, assembly GCF_036705385.1. Lineage (NCBI taxonomy): Bacteria > Bacillati > Cyanobacteriota > Cyanophyceae > Oscillatoriales > Microcoleaceae > Microcoleus > Microcoleus sp. B3-A4. The sequence continues at coordinate 9,809 of NZ_JAUBUI010000046.1, forward strand.
TCAGCATAACTCGACTTATGAAAGCATTTGTAGCAGGAGCCACAGGTCAGACTGGCCGCCGCATCGTCACAGAATTGGTCAAGCGAGGTATTCCCGTGCGCGCCTTAGTCCGAAATCTAGACACAGCTAGACAAATTTTACCACCGGAGGCTGAGTTAGTGACTGGGGATGTATTAAATGCGACTTCCCTGGGCGATGCCATCGGCGATAGTACGGTATTGCTGTGCGCGACAGGAGCCGCCCCTGGTTTTGACCCGACAGCGCCTTACAAGGTGGATTTTGAGGGTACTAAAAATTTGGTGGATGCAGCTAAGGCTAAGGGCATTGAGCATTTTGTGCTTGTGACTTCTCTGTGCGTCTCTCAGTTTTTTCACCCGCTAAATTTGTTCTGGCTGATTCTGGTTTGGAAGAAGCAAGCCGAGGAGTATTTGCAAAAAAGCGGCCTAACTTATACGATCGTCCGTCCGGGCGGTCTCAAAAATGAGGATAATTCAGATGCGATCGTCATGACTGGTGCCGACAAAATGTTTGAGAGCAGCATTCCCCGCACTAAGGTAGCCCAAGTGTGCGTGGAGGCGCTGTTTCAGCCGACTTCTCGCAACAAGGTTGTGGAAATTGTGGCGAAGTCGGAGGCTCCGCAAAAGAGTTTTGAGGAGTTGTTTGCCAGTGTGATTTGATTGAATTAGCCTCCCTTGGGTTCGGTGCGTCAGACCAAAAACACTTTGATTTGGATCTGAGATGTTGCACCATTGTCAAGAACAGGCAAGATGCCTGTTCCACAAAAAGTGCTTTTTCTTGTGGGGTGGGCATCCTGCCCGCCCAAAAAAGGCTTATCGAGAATGGTGCAAGATGTGATGTGGGTCAAAGATTTGGGCTGACGCACCCTACAACAATTTTCCGATCGCCAAATCTGGCAAAATCTTAATAGTTTTACGATTCGACCTTAAAATTTCGTTTTCCCAGCATGAAAACTCTTAAGTGGCCAGCTTGGTTCCCCTATCCGATTTCGTGGTTAAGGGCATTTGCTCTCGCTCAGAGTTTTAGTTTTGTCCTTCGCAGGGGCATTCCTTTTGTCAGCGACGATATCGGCTTTCTGACTCTACTGCTGGCGGCTTGGCTGATTCAGTTGCCTGTGTTTTTTGTTTTTCATTTGTTCGCAGTCAAAATCTTAAATCCCTTACTAATTATGCTGCCGGGGCGCTTTCGCGTTGCGCGCAAGTTCCAGCGCAGGCACACAGGTATTCGATCGCACTTGCGAGAAGGCTTGAATGCTGTTGTAGTGAGTTTTTTTGCATTTAATCTGTCGCTGTTGGTGCAACTTGCGATTTTTTATTGGCCAGCGCGATCGATCGATCCAGCCCAGTTACTAACAGGAATATCTACTCTGACAAATGTTGCCGTAGCCGGTGAATTAGATTTCTGGCTGATTAAATTGGCGGGGGTTTTATCGAGTCTAACGCTGGTAGCGGCCCCGCTATATCAATACGATTTTCGGGTACGCCGGATGCGGGTGGCTCGCAAATTAGCCGAAATTTCGGAAATGGAAATGACTTTGCTGGAAGTTGAGAAATTTGGCCGTCGAAAAAGAGGTTTGCTGAGGCGATCGGAGATTCAAATTCTCGGATTTATACTTTTAATCGGCGCTGTGATTGGCGGCGGTGTTTTTTTGGTTGACAGTTTGCGGGGAAATCAGCAGTTATCGCAGTCGGTAAGCGGGCGGGGAAAATTCCCGCCGCTGGCTATGAAAACCGGCGATCCTTACATTCGAGCCCTGATGCGAACTATTTCTGCTAGCGAGTCGAATGTTTCTCGCCCTTATCACGTTGTTTACGGTGGCAAATATATATTAGATTTGAGCCGTCACCCTGACTGGTGCGTGAAGATTGTTAAGGGCCCGAATCGAGGCAAGTGTACTACGGCAGCGGGCAGGTATCAATTTCTGACTTCGACTTGGAAGGAGAAGGCGAAGCGCTATCAGGCGCGTCCTGCTAATTTTTTATTCTGGGAAGATTACAGTTTTGAACCCGAAGATCAGGATGCTGTGGTTTATGCTTGGTTGAGCGATCGCAAGTTTTGGAAAGCTGATATTCCTGAAATGTTGCGGCAGGAAAGATTAACTGAGGTATTGCGGATGCTTTCCGGAACTTGGACGAGTTTGGGATATGGAATTGAGAACAATTCTATGAGTTCTCGTTTGCCGAAAGTCTACCGGGAAATGCTGCGGGAAGAATTGGAAAATGCTGGTTCTTAGGGAGTTAAAAGTTGGCTGTTGACGGTTGACTGTTGACGGTTGACCAATGTTATTGTTATTAACAAGCCCAAGCAATTAAAAAATAACCACTAACAAGTAAGGAGTAACTAATCCTTCAAGTTTGGCAAAAATGCTGTCAAACATTTGTATAATTCTAATCCCGATCCAGCTTGCAGCGGATAAAACTTGTCGAAATTAATGGGGTTTCCCGGTGCTAATTTCCACTCGGTTTTCTGTGCTGTTTTTGGGGAAATTTCGCTCGCTACCGTAATGTTAATAATGTTGTTTTGCTGGGGAATTCCCCGGAAGCAGTAACTTTTGCCAGTGCGTTTGTCTGAATCGCTGCCGGTGATGTATCTGTCTTGTTTGCGAAATTGGATTTCTCTGAAAGGTCGATCGAGCACAAAGGAGTCTCGGTAGCGGTAGTCTCCGTCGCGCAAGCTTTCGACAGTCGGTCGGATTTGACTTATAACTATGGCTGGACTAAGAGTTAGCATCATTGATCCGCGTTCCTCTTGTGAAATCGGTGATTTTGCTGCCTGGTGGCTGAGTCGCTGTGGGCGATCGGCTTAAACAAACCCGCCGTGTAACAAATTAATAAAAGTTGTGATGAAGTTTAAGTTTATCCCTGCCTATCGTGAATAATTATTTCATGGTTTCAGCTCTGTTACCTATCTGACTAATAATAGAAATATACAGCAAGCCCTGAGAAATTTTATGGGCGAATATTTAGGGTTAATTGACTATACTGCGAGGATACAGCTATGTTGGGCGTGACGCGAGAAACAAAAAATTTAGGGCGGGTTGAAACCGAAAATTCCCAACGGCGAGGCTCTTTCACCTCTGCGTCTAACAGTACCAATATTCTCCGATCGCGAGTTTACAAAGATGAGGCTCTGGTGTCGGCCGCGCTAGCGGGACTGCCAGCTCTTTTGGCATCCCTCGAAAGCTTTCGCGAGCAGTAGAACTTGGCCTTTTCTATTGCTATATATGGCGCGTGGATGTTTGTGATAGCGGCTGCCAACCGAGCAGGGGCTGTTTTGATTCCACCTAAAATTATCCTCGATTTGAGTTGAGTTTTGCGGTACTGAACTCTTCCGGGACGCAGAAACCAGGTTGTTTACACAAGAACATTTTTACAGCCCTTTATTATGGTTTGAAAAATGGTATAAAAACCCGGTTTATTGGTGTGTGTGCGTAAGTCTTGTGTTAACAAAATTTATTTGTGAGTGTCATCGGGTGCGATCGATGCCTCTACCTCTTGGGAAGAACGGCTTAACATAGAGTCGTGCAGGTGTTCGTTGTGCTGCCTTTCTTGAGCCATTAATTCTCTGGCTTTTTCTTCAGCAATTCCTTCGCTATGTGTTTCTAGCTCGTGGGAGGAACGGTTGAGCATAGAGTCTTGCAAGTGTTCGCTATGCTGCCTTTCTCGTGCAATTAGTTGTCTAGCTTTTTCTTCTGCGTTCATGAGTAGTTTCTCCAATTGCTTGTTAGAACCGATTCTTATATTAAGATGCCACACTTCGAGGGTAAAGGTAGCAAATTTAACAGAAAATTTTACAAAAAATTGATAAATAGTTGAGTATGCTGGCGGTGGGTATGGGGAGCGGTGGTTGCCGAGCTAATTATTGCCAGACGCCGGAAAAGATATTCTTGACTGCGATCGCAATTCGATTTAAGTCTTCCTTCAGCAGCGGTGGCCAAGAAACTCCTCTGCCGAGTCCAGCTTCAAATTGCTGCAAACCTTCTACTGAGAGTAAATGCAGTGCCGAAATCAATTGTCGATCGAGCATTGGAGATTCTTGCAGCCCTTCAAACAATATTTTTAAAGCTAATAGAATTGATGTCACCTGTCCGGGTACGGGGGGCTGACCTTGTTTGAGACGCATCAGGAAGGCGTCGGGATTTTTCTTGGTTTCCAGGGCGGTTCCTTGGTCGATCAGAAAACTGCGGGCTGTTTTGTAATCCATTTGACGTGCGATCGATCTCCTGCAATTAATTAGCTGGCATTATATCACTTTTTGTGGCGCTCAATTTGGTAATATATTCCATACAGCCTACACTACAGCTACTCGTGAGGTACGCCCACAAGCACGCTACAGCTACTGATTAGAGGCGTAGCATTCATCCCACAGTCGCCTTGAGCGAAGTGAAACGGACAGGGAAAAATAACACAATGGCAAAACACCAAAGAAATAGCAGAAAATCCAAGATTTATCGCTACTTGTGGCTGCTTTTTTTGTGTCTGAGCTTTCTGTTAGTTCCGCTCATCAAAAAAATAGCGCTCGATACGCCATTCCCCCCACCCGCTCCTATTGAAAATAATGCTACTTTTGGAGCGAGGATTCAAAGGACGATGGGGCTACTTGCAGCTAGCACTCCAACAGACCGTCGCCAAGTGCGTATCCTATTCTACGGTCAATCCATCACAGCACAAGATTGGTGGAAAGATGTAGTGAAGGATTTGAGACAGCGATTTCCCAATGCAGATTTGATTGTGGAAAATCGGGCAATCGGAGGATTTGCGGCCCCAATTTTAATCCGTCCCAGCGAACACGATTTGTATCCTTTTTATCCAGACTTGCTAATTTTTCACGTCTACGGAGGCGGTGAAGATTACGAAGCCATAATTGCCAATGTCCGCAGCCGCACTGCTAGCGAAATACTCTTGCATTCAGACCACATCGACTGGATGCCGACAGGCAACAGCGACGATCCAAATTCAGTCAGCAGATACGAAGTGCACAACACTCATTCTACTAAATGGCTGCCTGAGTTGGCCGATAAATACGGCTGCGAAATCGCCGAAATTCGTGAACCTTGGATGCGGTATTTGAAAGATAATCGCTTGCAGCCAAAACAGCTATTGAGCGATGAAATTCACCTCAATGATTGGGGAAATTTTCTCCTAGCTGCTCTCATAAAACTGCACCTGCGATACAAGCCAAATTCTTTTCAACCGCCGCAGGATTTAGTGAAAACCTATACAGTTGGCAGGGATGTTAAGTGGCAAGATGGCAAGTTGGTTTTAGAATTTGAAGGGAATAGAATAGATGCGATCGCCGATAAAACCTTCAACGGCAAGGCAATGTCTGCTAGAATTGCGATCGACGGCAAAAAACCCTCAGAATTTCCTGAACTTTACAGCATCACCAGACCTAGCGCTAGCCTTGGCGTTCCTTGGCCCGCTATTCTCCAAGTATCCAGCCAAAAACCGCTAATCGTCGAAGATTGGAAAGCCGTAATTACTGAGATTAACAGCGACGCCAGCAAGTTTAAATTTGACGTTGTAGGTTCTAAAACAGGTTACGACGGCAGCGGTACAAACGACAAATTGTTTGTCTCAAACTCGGGCCGCGTCGTGATTGAACCGAGAAACTGGTGGCTGAAAAATTCTTATGAATACTCTAAAAAACCGACGCCTAAAGGCTTTGAGGTTTCCTGGCAGGTGCGACCAATGTTTGTGGATTCATACGTTCCTCCACAAATTGCAGATTCAAGCCGCGAGTATTCTACAACATTGGCTCAGAATTTGAGCAACTCCAAACACACCCTCGAAATCGTCCCCGAAACAGATGGGAAAGTTCCTATTGAGGCAATTCGAGTGTATCGCCCTCCTTTCTCCAATCTAAAATCTCAAGTTGAGAGTTTTAAACCGGAGAGATCAAATGTCGATCGCGCTTTTCTTGGTATTTCTTAACCCATGACTGAGGACTCGGGATTTATTGCAAACAGGGGGAAGCACTGCCACATATAGATTTTCGGCCATCCTACAGCAATTATTGCACGATTTGTCAGCATATATTTTCAGTCGGTCTGCCCTACGGTTGCTGCGGTATACCTTTTTAGATTTTAGATTGGCACTGATTGATCCTGTGGTCATCATCACTCATTTCCAAATCTAAAATCTAAAATCTAAAATCCTAGGACTACTCCGCAAGTAATAAGTCGATAAAGTTATCCAACTGTTCATTATTCTTTTCGGCTTGATCCTTGCCAATTCTCAGCAGTGCCGATATCTTCTCTTCCGAGGCATCATCAATCGGCAGCGGGTCTTCGTGGCTCAAATCTGGATTAATTCTCAAATATTGATTGGGTCTTTCAATCGCATCATAAATTTGGATTAGCTGATAATTTACCGTTTCAGCAACTCCCGTCATCATGATATTAATCAAAGGCTCAACCCACTCAACTTGACCCCAATTTTTCGCTTCTTCATAGTAAAATTTTTTCTCAGCTTCTCCTGTCCCCAGCGATAAAATTACCATATCTTTTGCTGTCGGGCCTTTGTCAGGCCGATCGTCGGGAATTCTGAATTTATTTCTAACTTCTGCATAGGCACAAAGTGCGGGATTGTTTGCGAAAACTCCCCCATCAATTAAAGCGTAGGGTTCGTTGGTCAAAGAGCGGATTTTGGGAAGTTCAAAGTAAGTGGGAGCTGCAGATGTCGCTCTGGCGATATCTCTAATCAAATAGTCTTCTGCTGGATCTTGTTTAGCATCTATTTGATCGAAAAAGTGAGCTTTTCTCCTTTCGATGTCGTAACTGGAAATTAAACAAGGTTTCAGCAGTTCGCTGAGTTGGCAATCTCTAAAGTTTTCCAAAAAGAATTGTTCTAAGCGCTCGCCTGGATATTTCTCATCTATCAAACCGTCTATAGATCTGAGTTTTTGCCATAATGAACTCTTAAAAACGTCGCGACCGCTCTCAATCGAAAAATTAACAGCATCTTCGGCCGACCACCGAGGTCTGGTGGGATTTTCGGCATCGGGACACAAATAGATGCAAGTTAAAATGCCTCCCGCACTCGTGCCCGCGATTAAATCAAAATAGTCAGCTATTCTCGCATCTGGCTTGCCACTTTTCTGTTGCAGCTTTGACTCAACACTAACTAAAACTTGTGCCGGAATAATCCCTCTAATTCCGCCTCCATCTATGGATAAAATTCTGGTATATTGAGCCATAACTGTTGCCTCTGCTGAATGTTTGCTTGTTTCCTACAGTCCGGGATACAAAAAGTGGTTTGAGAGGCTCATCATAGCGGTAATAGGGGTAAGTTACTTAGGACGCACCCTACATAATTCCGAATTCATGCACCGCTCAATCTCAAATCCCAAATCTTCAATCTAAATTTAATTGGCGGGCTGCGATCGTATAGCGAAAAATGTATTCTACAATTTCTACGTAATTGTAAGCGGCGGCTGGCGAATCTGCCCAGACTGTGATGCCGTGATCGCGAATTAACAAAGCGGGTACAGAGGGCGCACAAATCGCAAAGAATTCGCAAATTTCCTTGGCTATCTTAGGGACTTCTAAATAATTTGTAAAGAGGGGTATCGACACTTGCGGGTTTTCCTCCCATACCCCCAAACCTTTCAGCATTTCGATCGCAGGTAAAGGCACTGCATCTCCAACTGTTAGCCGAGAAACTAAATTTGCCTCGATCGAGTGGACGTGATAGCAAGCTTTAGCGTTTGGAAAACAATTGTAAACGGCTAAATGAATGCTGGTTTCGGCCGAAGGGCGACTGTCGGCAACAGGTTGCTCAACAATTGCGCCGTCTGAGTTCATTCTGATAAAATCTTGTTCAGTTAACTGCCCTTTGGCGCGGCCGCTAGCAGTAATCCAAAAACTGCCATCTGGTAAGCGGGCTGAAAGATTGCCAGCAGTCCCAACCATCCAACCGCGATCGTAAAAATGTTTGGCTGCTGCAATTAAATCCGATCTCAAATCGTCACTCATTCTTTATAATTCCTCAGTTTTTCATTTATTTTTTACATTAATAGGAATTGCGGTGACCTATCTAAACGTAGGGGAATCCGTGCAAAGCTTACCAATACATATCGCTCTCAACGTAGGGTGAGCCATCAGCATTTTACTAAATACACATACCGCATAGTGCGATTTTTTTGTCGCAATTCCTACTGTAATTTCAATTCCATTTCTGGGACAAACTTTCCAAGATATCAAAAAAATTATCCCATTTAGTATAAGGCTTTTGCTGTTCGTCTAGATACTCGGCAAGCCGATCGCGCGCAAACACCGACGAAGCTTGCAAAGCCATATTAAAATCCGTCAGCGAATCTCCGATCGCCACCTGTTCTTCGGCTGGGTGCTGCGCCATCACCCGCACCTTAGCCACCAATTCCTCATCTCCTTCCAACTCAGAATTGACTTGCAACCGAGGGCCGCTAGCGTCCACATCCACAGCGTAAATAACGCTCGCCCGGTGTACCAAATCGCCCATTACCGTCTCTACCATAATCCGAAGACCGCCGGACACGATCGCAAAATCTACCTTTTTGTCGTCCAAAAAATCCAGCAATTCCAACAATCCCGGCCGCATCAGCCTTCCCCTCGAAAATTCCACAATTTCCCCGTAACATTCCGAGGGAATAGACTCTAATAACTGCCGCACTCCCGATCGCAAACTCAGCCTTCTAGCGTATATTTCAGGCATTAGTTGAGACGACAGTTCCGGTGCGAAATGCTTGAGCATTGCCACAAAAGTTTCTTCAACAGTTATCGTCCCGTCAAAGTCGCAGAATACCACCCGTTGCTGATGTTTCGGGATTGAAGATTTTTGCTTGTCATCGGTCATTGTCAGTCGCACCTTTCGAGAACGGGAAAAGTTTACACAATTCATCGTACATTGTCGAGCGATCGATCGCGGCTGCCCAAAACTAATAGTGACCCGCTGTTTGTTGGCAATTTCCCGCAGGATTTTATGCAGATTCTTCGAGAGAATCTTCATCATCCAGGGAATCTTCCAGAGAATCATCCAAGGAATCATCCAAGGAATCATCCAGGGAATCATCCAGAGAATCATCTACGTCCTGCTTTTGGTTTTTTGTCTTTTGGGGGTTAGACTTAGCCGGCAAACAGATTAAATTATCATCCTCAGTATTAATCAAACCTTTCGATCGCAACTTACCCATCAGCCTCGTCACCGTCACCCGCGTTGAGCCGATGGCGCTGCCAATTTGAGCGTGAGTCAAGGCCCAAGGCAGCCGATAGCCCCGAACCACATCCGGTTCGCCGTCACCTACGTAAGGTTCGCCGAACTCCTCGATCAACAAAGTGAGAAATCCCAACAGTCGGTCGATCGTCCGGCGCTGTCCCAAAGTGCTCAGCCAGAGAAGTTTCCGCTGGTGCTGGTAGCGAAACGCATCCAAAATTTCCCTGCGGAAGTGAGGCCAATTATCCAAGTCGTGCCAGTACATCCACACTACGTGAGTTTGATCGGCGTGGGCGTAAGCTTGGAGAGTAAACGGAGACTGAGCAACGAGTTCAAAGGGCTGACCGGCGCCGACGAAGCCCAAAAAAGCTTCTTCTGTAGTTTTGTCAACGGATTTCGACTTCCCCGCCGCAGCGCTAACTTGAGCGCTACCTACGAGTCGCACAGAACCTTTCTGGACTAAATACAGCAGTCCGGGTCTTGCGGGAATCCGCTCGTCTTTGCTAAAAGTCCGGCAGCGGTAGTGTTCCTGGGCCCAGTCGATTATTCGCTGCCAAGTGATAAAAGGTCGATCGATACTCTCTAGAGGTGTGGAAGTTGATTGCATAAGTGAGGCTCTGGGATATATTTAATAGTGAGAAAAACAGCTTCTGCCAGCAGTGCGATACAAAGTGAGACAACCAACCCCCGATCGAGCTTGCACGCTTCTTAACTATGCTGACTTTTCTGTGTTTTACCTAAAAATTTAATGTAGCAAAAAATACATCAAAAGGGTAGAGGTCAGCAAAAAATTTGTCGTAAATTATTGTATAGTTAGCAAACAAATCGCTAGAAAGCACATTAATGCGATGTAGCCCCGCCCGGGGGAGCCGATCGACTATCTCTGACATCAGCAGTTTAACGTACAAGAACAGTGCAAGTGGTAACAGTCGATCGTCGCTGTTACCGTAGGATCGGTCGATATGGATACAGCAAATATCTCGCAGTGCCCGGAAGTTACAGTGAAGTGTTTCTTGCTTTCCAAGTTCCAAAGCGCGATCGCCCAGCAAGAGACACTAGGGGAAATTCCATTAAATCTCATAGATTGCACCATTCTCAAGAACGGGCAAGATGCCAATTTCACAAGAGATGAATTTTCTTGTGGAACGGGCATCTTGCCTGTTCCTAAACAAGTAATTGAGAATGGTGCAATATTTCCGTTAAATCGGAGTAAAGATAGCGCGCGGGTACTGTACGTGTCTGCGATCGCCCTGAAATTGGCTAAAACTTGGCAGCAGACACCGCAGACAATCGCGGCACAGTTGGCCGAAACACTCCAACCGCTGTGCTACCCGGATTTCGCCGTTAAAGTAGCGCCGGCGGGAATTATCGAGATGGAGTTGACTGATGCAGGTTTAGCCGTCTGGTTGCAGCGTTTAACTCAAACGAACCTTCCAGTTTCAGAATCTAAAATATTATCTTCTGCTGTATGCGCCGATCGACTGTTTCCCATTCAGTACAGCCACGCGCGCTGCTGTTCCCTGCTGCGAATGGCCCACCGCGATCGGATAATTTCGATCGCCCAGCCCGACGTGGCTACAGCGCCGCAAATTTGGTTCCTAGCGAATCCAAATCCTATCCCTTGGATTGACGAGGGCGATCGACTGCGGTTAGTGCATCCCGCAGAACGCAGTTTAATATCGCAACTGTTAACAGTGCTAGACAATTTATATCCTACTTTTGATGTAAAGAACCGCGAAAAACCTATCAATTATTTCAAATTAGCCAATAGTTTGAGCGAAGCATTTCAGATTTTTTACAGCCAGTGCCGAATTTGGGGTAAAGTTAAAATAGAACAGCCCAAACTCGCCCAATCTCGCTTGGGCTTAATATTAGCAACTCAATCTTTGCTGCGATTTATCCTAGAAGAGTTATTGAACGCTCTTGCTCCTTTAGAACTTTGATTTTGTTCCCATTTTTAGCAACCTTTATTCATACCAAGAGGTGGCTTTCCGAAAGTTCCCTTGACTTTTTTTATCGGAAAAGCTCTTTATTTTATCGTGTTCACCCTGAAAAATCCAGTAACCTACTGTCGCATATAAAATTTATAAAAACTTAGCTATTTATTGATTAACTCTTAATAATGCTATTAATAATTATTCTCTAATTTGGGGATTCTTATTTTCCCTAATTTATTTAAGTAATCTTTCTTTTGGCTTTTTAGAGAGGTGATTTTTAGCTTGCATCTAGGGCTGTCTTACTTAAAATATTTAATCTTATATTATACAATTAAGCTGCGTAGCAGCTCATCTATTGGCTATCCAGTATGCTCGAAACACAAGAAGAAGATTACAGAACGAGTCCTCTCCCTCTTCAGGAAATCCAAGAGGATATAGCCTTACCAGAGACGGTACTTCTGACCACTCCGCCTCTAAAACTTTCCAAACCGGAAACTCGGTCAAGCCTCAGAGCACTAACTTTGGAGAGTGTCTTCGCTACGCTTTTTTACAGCATCATCGGCGGCGCGTTGCTCAGTAATTTCTTGCTGGATTTAGGGGCTGGCCCAGTCGAAATTGGTATGCTCGCCTCCATTCCTCAACTGGTAAATCTGCTCCAACCGTTGGGAGCTTATATAGGAGACCGACTGCAAAGCCGGCACTGGTATTCCCTCTGGATTTTCGGACTGTCGCGACTGCTGTGGCTGATTCTCGTGCCAGCAATGTGGTTGGGAGGCTCATTTCAGCTCGCTGGACATCAGGTAGTGCAGTTGACATTGGCAATCATCTGGGTAACTCAAGTCTTAGAATCTTTAGGTCGTGCTTCCTTCTTGAGCTGGTTGGCGGTTTTAGTACCTCAGCGGTTGCGCGGGCGGTATTTTGGCTTTCGCAATAGTGCTGTGAGCTTGACGAATCTCATTGGTGTGCCGTTGCTGGCTCTCGTGGTATCGAACTGGCCCGGTGGAAGGCTCCAAGGTTACAGTGCCATCTTGGTTTTAGGAATTGTGCTTGGCATCATCAGTCTAGGTTGTCAGTTCTTTATGACCGATGTGAACCCAAAGCTTGTACACGTAACGCATTCAGATATAGGCGAAAAATCATCCATAGGGGCAATTTTTAGCTTTCTCAAGGAAGCCAATTTTTTAAAGTTTTTGCTTTACTCTGGCCTATGGAGCTTTGCTGTTAACGTCAGCGCTCCCTTCTTTAACCTTTACTTGCTCGATGACATAAATATAGATGTCAGCGTGGTAACGCTCTACAACAGCTTAGGAGCGGGTGCTAACTTACTGATGCTGGTTTTTTGGGGCAAACTGGCTGACCGGGTTGGGAACCGCCCCATCATGATAGTAGTGGGAATCTTGGTGGCTCTGACCCCTGTGCTCTGGCTAGAAGCTGGAACGGCTCCAATTTTTATATGGGTCTGGTTCCCGCTGTTGCACATCATCGGCGGTGCAACATGGGCGGCGATCGACCTGTGCAGTGGTAATCTGATGATGTCGGTGACACCACTACGCAATCAGTCCCTTTACTTTGCGATCGCGGCGGCGGTTCCTGGTGTCACTGGGGCAATGGGAATCACCCTTGGTGGCTTTATCGCCACTTTGACCAATCTCGGTGGCTTGCCAGGGGTGTTTGCCCTCTCAGCCGTCTTACGACTGGCGGCTATCCTGCCCTTGGTTTTTGTTGGCGAGCAGCGTTCTGTGTCTTTGGGTAAGTTTTGGCTGCTTTTGTTGCCCGCTTGGTGGAGAAGAGTGGCGATTGAACCTGGAGACATCAGGTTTCAACCATTAATAGTTGAACAGTTGGGCTCTCCGCCTGAAAGCTCAGGCGATCGGTCTTCAACAGTTGATTGATTGTACGGCACAAAAGGCGCGCCTTAGCTCAGACAACTGCATAGTGTGTAAATTTTCGCATAATCCCTGCATCTAGTTTAAGGCGTTGCAGGCGAGATTTGATTTTTTCCAGGTTTTGCGATCGGCAGCGTTACGGTAAATGTACTGCCGACGCCTTCTTCACTGATCAAAGTAATTTGGCCACCGTGCAAGTCAACGCATTTTTTAACAATGCTCAGCCCCAGTCCAGTACCGGGAATTCGACCGACATTTTTAGCGCGGTAAAATGAATCAAACAGCCGTCCTTGGTCTGCTACAGGTATGCCAATTCCTGTATCCTGTACAGAAAAGATAGCCTCGGTTTCAGTAACTTTTAATTCAAAGATTACTTCGGTATTTGGGGGAGAATACTTAATAGCATTTGACAGCAAATTGCCCAGAATGCGCCGGAGCAAGCTTACTTCCAAAGACACCATCGCCGATTGACTGTGATTCACAAAAATCAGCGTCACCGGATCGCTTGGAGGTTTCAACTTCAGGCTGCTCTGAAATTCCCCTACCAACTCATTACAAAACTTTGCTAAGTCTAGCGGTACCAAGCAAAACCCGGCTTGTCCTGACTCAACACGGCCCAGCAGCAGAACATCGTCTAATAACTGATCGATACCTTTGGCGGCTGCTTGAGTTTTGTCTAAGAGTTCTTGTGTTTTCTCCTCTGTTAATGTCAACTTGTACTTGGTAAGAAGTTGTGTAGTGCCGATGATGAAATTCAAAGGATTGCGAACGTCGTGGGCAATCATGTACAGCAAAGATGTTTTCATCTCGTTGAGTTCTTGGGCTGTTTGCAGAGTGCGATCGAGTTGGTCGTGAGACAATTTAAGAGTTAAAGACAACTGGCGCGAGCGCAGCAAAATCTCCACCCGCGCTTGCAATTCAATCTTCTCGATCGGAGCGATAATCAAATCGTCAATACTTTGCCAAATAAATTGCGTTGCCATCCCTACATCCGAGCGGGATGTAATCAAAAGAAAAGGCAAGCATACCGGGTGTTCTGCCTGTTTTTGGGCTGCCACCCATTGCCAGTGGCGTTTCAGCGAAATACCGTCAATTATCGCCAGGTCAAAAGATTGATTAAATGGTAAAAAATCCTCACTATTTTCTGTTGAGTGTGGCAGCAATACCTCATAGTAAACAGCTAGCCATTCTAACAACAGGCGGCGATTTTCTTTCTGTTCGACAAGCAATAAAATTTGACTCACGCAGGTTCTCCTAGCAAGCTGTGAACAATTCCCAGCAAATCTCTAACGATCAAAGGTTTTACCAACATATTCCGAGCACCGTGGCAGAGGCTTTCGTGCTGAATAGCAGCGCTTTGTTTGGGCGAGAGTATCAAAAAAGGGATTTGGTGATTTCGCAGTTGTTCGCAGCACTCCCAAATCCGGCGGTCGAAACCAGAAATATCTACTAAAGCCATCCCGATCCTAGCAGGCTGACTGATAGCTTGTGCAACATCTTCAAAGTTATAAGCCGCGATCATCTGGTATCCTTCTTTATTGAGAAATTGTGCTAATAGTTCCAAGTTTCGCTGATTGCGGTCTACGGCTAAAATTATTGAGTTGCCAGTCATTTATCAGCTTCCTGTGAATACGGGTTATACCATTTTAGATTTTAGATTTTAGATTTTAGATTTTAGATTTTACAATGGCGAGTGACTGATTATATATGGGTTGGGAGGTGGCCTAAAGTTGGCTTCTTTTTTTATCTGGTATTAGCTTACTTTTCGGCGAGGGATTACATCGGTTTTCACTTACGTGAACTACCGATGATCTGACACAGGACACGGCCGCGTGCCCTGGGCCCCTACTGTATTTTATAGAATTGAAAACTACACTACGATAAAAGTCGAAAAATACACAAAATTACCAATATATTTAAGTTTTCCAGGGCTTAGGCTAGTGGTAAGGTGCGCGGTGCGCCCCCTACAGCTAGTGGTGAGGTGCGCGGTGCGCCCCCTACTCATTAGTAGATTCACGACTGCAAAATTAGCTGCACTTGCCCAAAAACAACACTACAAACCCCGATTCAATCTTCATCCGCTCCCCCCTCAATCCACACCGGCGCCGAACTCAAGATGCCACGCAGCCCCGCTATCGGTTTGCTGACTTTGATGCCGTAGCGAGTAATCTCAAGTTCTCGCAGAGTTCTCTCAAAATTGCTGACTCGTTTTTTAATTACTCCGATCGCCTTGCGGATTTCTGTCCTATTATGCAGTTGGCGTTCCAGATAGCGTATAAACAGAAGATTATCCGCCAAATAGCTAATCCCGATCTCGGTCAGCCGAAAATCTCCGCTAATGGCTTCTACCTCATTAATCAAGATAACGGTGACTCCCATATTCTTCAGATACTTGCACAAAGCGTGCAAATTGTTTACCAAATCTTGCCCCTGCATCGAAAGCTGATAGCCAGAAATACTGTCAAGCATCACAATCCGCGTCTTTTCCTGCTCCACCTCCTGGCGTACCATACAGGCAAACTGATCCGGCGAGTACAGCAAAGGTTCCACAGGTATCACGGAAAGACTTCCTTGCCCCATCATCGCCCCAACCGGAATGTTAACTGATTCGCAGCGCTGCAGCAGAGTAGAAGTTGACTCCTCAAAAATGTAAACTACCGATCGCTCCCCCCTTCCTGCGGCTTCCTTCATAAACTGAATCCCCACCGTCGTTTTACCAACGCCGCTAGGCCCGCTAATCACCGTCACAGTCCCCCGTTCCAGTCCCCCGTGCAGTAGTTCGTCGATTTCTGGAACCCCAGCAGAAATCGTTTCAGCAACAAAATCCTGTTGAAAGTTGTCCGGAAGCAGTCGCGGAAATACCTCCATACCAGTCTGACTCAGGCGGAGCGAATGGCGGCCGCTGCGGAAGTTGGAGCCTCGCAGCTTGGTGACAGACAGGGTGCGTCCTTCAGGGCGCAGTTCTAAATAAATTACTCCGTCGCTGATGAATTGCAAATCGTCATCGGGAGCACTTGAGGTGCCTTCGGAGGTAAACACCACCGTCGCCCCCCCTTCCACCAAAAACCGCAGAAAAGACAGAACTTGCTTGCGAAACTGAAACTCATCCGCAGCTAAATAGCGAAATTGAGTAATTGCGTCCAAAAACACCCGTTGTGGCTTGACAGCTTGGACTCGCTCAATAATCTTTTGTGTAGTCGGTTCTCGCTCAACCTCCGAGGGCGAGAAAATGTCATAAGTCTGAACTTCTGTAAAAAATTCTGACGATGGGCTCAAATCGAGGAACGCCATCGCTTCAATATCAAAACCGAGACTTGCGGCATTGGCCCGCAATTGCGCTTCCGGTTCTCCTAAAGTAATAAAGAGGGGCGTTTCTCCCACAGCCACACCTGCTGCCAAAAAGTGAAAGCCCAGTGTAGTCTTGCCAGTACCCGGGCCGCCGCGCACCAGATAAGAGCGTTGAGAAATTAGGCCGCCGCCAATCACTTCGTTGAGACCGGTAATTCCCATAGAAATTCGGTTTTGAGACATTTGTTTTTTCATGTTTTGAATATCGGGCCCGTATTAATATTTAATGGTTTTAGGCAGTGTTTTGATAATTTTTTTTACCGGGCGTCTGATAACCTTCATGAAATCTTTTTCTACCGAAAATTACGTAAGCATACAAGAATTAGAAAGTATTGTCGGGGCTGCTGGCATCTGTCGCTGGCAAGATACAGAGCCATTTTGGCAAGAACGGGTAGAAAAAGCAGTTGCCCCCGACACGAAAATAGATTGTACCCTTTATCCGAATACTCAGGAAGAATTGGCGGCTGTCATTGCTTGGGCACAGCAACATCGCTGTGCAGTCTTGCCTTGTGGCAGTGGCAGCAAACTTGATTGGGGTGGTTTAGTTAAATTAGACTCCGATCCCCCCCAGCCCCCCTTAAAAAGGGGGGAGCAAGATGTTGTCAAAGTGGGTCTTTTGAAGGGGGATTTAAAGGTATCTCCTGATGCAGCGGGGCTTGTGGCTGTCAGCACTTCGCGTCTGAATCGGCTTGTAGAACACGCTGTGGGCGATTTAACCGTGACTGCGGAAGCGGGAATGAAGTTTGCCGATTTGCAGCAAATTTTAGCAGCAGCAGGTCAATTTTTGCCGATCGACCCAGCCTATCCGCAAGAGGCAACCTTGGGTGGCATTGTCGCTACTGCTGATGCGGGTTCCTTGCGGCATCGCTATCGGGGGATTCGCGATTTGCTGTTGGGAATTACGTTTGTGCGATCGGACGGTAAAATTGCGGTAGCCGGAGGTCGAGTTGTTAAAAATGTCGCCGGCTACGACTTGATGAAACTGTTGACCGGTGCTTACGGTACCTTGGGCGTCATTTCTCAAGTAACTTTCCGAGTTTATCCCCTCCCTGAATCATCGGGAACCGTAGTGCTGACAGGGGAAATTAATGCTTTGTCCCAAACGGCTCAAATCTTATTATCCTCTGCTTTGACACCAAGTGCGATCGATTTGCTGTCACCGGAATTAGTCGCAAAATTAGGCTTAGGAAAGGGCACGGGATTAATCGTTAGATTTCAAAGTATCGCAGAAAGTGTTAAACAACAATCAGCTCGCTTACTGGAAGTTGGCGAAAAGTTGGGTTTGCAAGGCACTAGCTGCGGCGAAAATGATGAGCATCAGTTATGGCAAAGATTGCCAGAAACAATGTGGGATTCTGGCACAAAGTCGGCAATTATTTGCAAAATAGGAATCAGACCGTCGGAAGCTGTAACGGCAATTAACGAATTGCCGGTACAGGACGCTTTGATTCATGCAGGCAGCGGTTTGGGGGTTTTGCGGTTTGAGGCTGCGACTGCGGCAACGCTGTTGCAGGTACGCAGGGGGTGCGAAGCGAAAGGCGGTTTTCTGACTGTTTTAGCAGCGCCGACCGACATCAAGCAAGAGTTAGATGTTTGGGGCTATACTGGAAGTGCGATCGATTTAATGCGCCGGATTAAACAGCAGTTTGACCCGGAAAATATTTTGAGTCCACATCGTTTTATAAGCGGTATTTAGTTTAAACTTTATAGTCCGCAGTTCAGGTTTTTTATTCCGAGTCGGAATTATTGGTGAACCAGATTTGTTTTTTAACGAACCGCGAAGGCGCCTTAGCGCTAGACCGCGAAGGAATAGAAATGAAGAGCAGTGTTTGTTTGTTTGACGGATTTAGGTTGGCTATGAATAGCAACCGCGCCCGACGTTTAGGATGTTCTTAATTGCTAAAACATAAGCGGTCGCTTGCTTCTAACTTCTCTCCTAGATAACTAAGGCTTTATTACTTTTTCCTTGTTCTTTCTTTCTGTCATATATGCAAACTTCAGAAAAATCTCCAGTTCCCAGCGACGATTTAAAACCTGCCAAAGAAAGCAATTTTTTAGCACAAAATCCCCACTTACAAACCCTCGAAGTCCCAGGTTTCGACCCCAACAATCCGCCCGACCCGAAATTAATCGATACTTGCGTACACTGCGGATTTTGCTTGTCAACTTGTCCGAGTTATCGCGTACTCGGCAAAGAAATGGATTCCCCCAGAGGCCGCATTTATTTAATGGATGCAATTAACGAAGGTGAGGCACCTTTAAACGAAGCAACGTCACAGCATTTCGATACTTGTTTGGGCTGTTTGGCCTGCGTTACAACTTGCCCTTCTGGAGTTCAATACGACAAATTAATTTCTGCAACTCGCCACCAAGTTGCCAGAAATCAGGAACGCACTTTTTCCGACAATGTAATTCGCACTCTGATTTTTAATCTCTTCCCTTATCCTCACAGATTGCGACCTTTACTTGTACCGCTGTTTATTTATCAAAAATTAGGACTGCCAAAACTTGTCCGCAAAACAGGTTTGCTGAAAAAAGTCTTTCCCCGCTTGGCGGCGATGGAATCAATTTTGCCGAAAGTTACTGTCGATTCTTTCCGGGATAATTTACCAGAGGTAATTCCGGCACAAGGGGAGAAACGCTATCGAGTCGGCGTGATTTTAGGCTGCGTGCAGCGGCTGTTATTTTCGCCAGTTAATGAAGCTACAGTGCGAGTTTTAACGGCTAACGGTTGCGAGGTGGTGGTTCCTAAAAGTCAGGGATGCTGTGCTGCTTTGCCGGAACACCAAGGCCAAGCGGAACAGGCGAAAGCTTTGGCGAGACAAATGATTGATAGCTTTGAAAATACGGGTGTTGATTTTGTGATTATCAACGCTGCTGGCTGCGGCCATACTTTGAAAGAATACGGTCATATTTTAGCAGATGACCCTGATTATCGAGAGAAAGCTGAGAAATTTGCTGCTAATGTTAAGGACGTGCAAGAGTTTTTGGCCAGTGCGGGAATTACCGCGAAACTCAATCCTTTGATTGAGGGAGATTTGACAATTGTTTATCAGGATGCGTGTCATTTGTTGCACGGGCAAAAGATTAGTTTGCAGCCGCGTCAGTTGTTGCAACAAATTCCGGGGGTGAAGTTAAAAGAACCTGTGGATGCGGCTTTGTGCTGCGGGAGTGCGGGGGTTTACAATATGCTTCAGCCGGAGATTGCTGATGAATTGGGAGTGCAAAAGGTTGAGAATTTGCTGAATACTGGGGCGGAGTTGATTGCTTCTTCTAATCCGGGTTGTTCTTTGCAAATTAAGAAGCATTTGGAGTTGCAGGGAAAGGAAGTTACTTTGATGCACCCAATTGAGCTTTTGGATTATTCGATTCGCGGGGTGAAGTTGCTGAGGAAGTAGTTTTCTAGGGCGGGCGGTGTCCGCCCTATTTTCGATGCGCTCTTTTGTGAATGAGATTTTTTTTTAATGAATTGCAGGAATTCACAGGCGGGGCGCCTGTTCCACAGAGGAGCGTCGGGTGAAGAGTTGCAAATTTATCGCCCTGACGGCGAACTGTTTACAAGTTACGAGGAGGTTTCTCGTAGCTTGGAACAAGCCCAATATCGGGCACAACAAGCCCAACAGCGGGCTGCTGTACTGGCAGAAAGACTGCGATCTATGGGAATTGACCCGGAACAATTGTAAACTAGATGGGGAAAAGAGCGATCCTCTTCGAGGGCTTCGCTAACGGGCGATCGGGCTTTTGAGAAAACAAAAATGCGATCGCCACAATGACTATTTCCCCTCTTCTAACCTCAAAAAATGCACCTGTCCCGAAGCTTCCGCCACTACGATTGTCACCCCATCAGGTGCAGTAGCGCAAGCTTTCAAAGCACTATCTCCCCTGAAACTAGCAATTACTTCTCGACTTAACAAATCCCAAACTTTGAGAGAATTATCGTCCGAAACAGAAATTGCCTTTGTTCCCATAGTCGCCACAGATGTTACCGCCTCAGCATGACCTGCCAAAGTAAAAACTTCTTTTCTACTTGACAAATCCCAAACTTTCAAATTGTGTTCCCGCCCCCCCGAAATCGCCCATTTGCCATCGGCCGTCACTGCCACAGCATTCACAAAACTCTCATGACCTTTGAGAGTGAAAAGTAGATTTTTGACGGCTAAATTCCAGAAATTTGCCAAAATGTTCTTTTCTTTCCCCAAACTCCAAACTTTCAGAGTTTTGTCGCCGGATGCCGAAATAATCCGCTTGCTGTCGGGAGTAACTGCCACAGCTTTTATCGCGTCCTCATGACCGGAAAAAGTAAAAAGTTCCTCTCCTGTTTCTAGATTCCAAACTTTAATAGTTTTGTCGGCCGAACCGGAAATCGCCATCGTTCCGTCTGCTGTCACTGCCACAGAATTTACCCAGTCTGTATGACCAGTGAAAGTAAAGATTTCCTTTCCGGTTTCTAGATTCCAAACTTTCACAGTCTTGTCGCCGGAACCCGAAACTACTCGCTTGCTATCCGGTGTTATTGCGATCGCTTTTACCCAATCTTGATGTCCCGAAATAGTAAAAATTTCCTGTCCGTTTTTGAGATTCCAGACTTTAATGCTGTTGTCTCCTGAACCGGAAATCGCTTTCGTACCGTCCGCCGTCACTGCTACAGCATTTACCCAGTCATCGTGACCTGCAAATGATAAATTTTCTTTGCCTCTTTCTAAGTGCCAAACTTTGAGAGTTTTGTCAGAGGAACCAGAAACTATCCGCTGGCCGTCGGGGGTAACAGCCACAGCATTCACTGGGGCAATGTGATTGGTAAAAGTGAAAAGTTCTTCTTTTGTTTCTAGATTCCAAACTTTCAGCGTTTTGTCGCCGGCAGCCGAAATTACCCGTTTGCCGTTGGGACTGACCGCCACAGCTTGAACGAAACTGCTGTGTTTTCCTAAAGTGAAAAGTTGCTTTCTTTCTGACAAACTCCAGACTTGAACAGTTCCGTCGTAACTGCCGGAAATTATTTGTTCGCCGTCGGGAGTAACTGCTACACTTTTTACCCAGTCTTCATGACCCGTGAGAGTAAAAAGTTCTTTTCCGGTTTGTAGGTTCCAGACTTTCATGCTATTGTCGCCTGACCCGGAAATCAACCGTTTGCTATCAGGAGTTACTGCTACGCACTGGACAAAACTGCTGTGACCTTTGAAGTTAAAAATTATTTCCCTGCTTGTCAAATCCCAAACTTTAATACTGCCATCCCAAGAACCTGAAATTACTCGCTTGCCGTCGGGAGTTACTGCTACTGCTTCTACGGCAAAAGTATCGCCGGCAAAAGTAAATATTTCTTGTCCAGTTTCTAAATCCCAAATTTTAATCGTATTGTCCCAAGAACCGGAAATTACTTTAGTGCCGTCGGGGGTGACAGCTACAGCATTGACGTAGGTAAGATGACCTTTGAGGGTGGAAAGTTCTTCTCCTGTTTCTAAGTGCCAAATTTTGAGAGTGTGGTCGGAGGAGGCAGAAATTGCCCGCTTGCCGTCGGGGGTGATTGCTACAGCTTGTACCCAGTCTGTATGTCCGGTGAGGGTACGCAATAATCTCCCGCCGGGAGGAGTAAAGCTGGGCGTTAGCGGTCGCAGCCAGGGGGATGTTTGGTGTTGTGCCTGTGCTAGCAGTGCTTGAATTTCAGGACTTTCAAAGCACATCAAGCGGGCTATTAGTTGGGTAGCTAGTTGGGTTTTATCTGTGGCTAGAATGTGGGCAGACAGCCGAATTGCTTCTTGGATTAATCTGAGTTGGTCGGCTTTTGGGTCTGAGATAATAATATTGGGACTTGTTGCTAAATCGTAATCTTCTATTAGCGCCTGTACTCCCGATGCTGACAGCTTGGCTTTAATAAAATTGTAATCTGTTAGTAAGCTGTATAATTTTTCGTAGTCTGAAGTCGCTGCTAGCTGACTTGGCAGGATTCCCAGGTAGTGGGTCTGTTCTGCGGGCTGCATTTTATCCAGCCCTTGTGTAAACTCGGTCATAAATTTACGGATGTGTTTTTTAAATGTATGCGATCGCTAGCTGCACCCTACCGAAAAGCCGATCGAGAATCTTTTCTCTTAGACTTAGCATGACATATTTGAATGCTCTGTGCTATGGGCTTGCTGTCCTCGGTTTGGTGATGGTTCGATGAATTGCTTGTTTTTTAGTCCGAGTCTGCTTTGAGAATTTTCAAGCAGTGCGATTACAATAAATCGTCGCCAACATAATTCAACTCAGCAACGCCCAATTTACCGATCTATAGACACAAGCTCACTTATATCGTTGTTTTTCTTAACATAGCTAGTCTTTGGGCGGTGATGGTCGCTCAATCAACACTGTCAAAACTCAAAAATTTTAGGTATCGCAATCCTATTTAAAGTGCGAAAAAGACTTTTTATAACGAAATATGATGGCGGATGCTCTAATTTTGTGTCAACTAGGCCGCATCAGCGAGGCAGATGTCCCCCTGGTTGGGTTTTGTACCTCAACGGCATCTGCAACCTGTTTCGCCCAAAGCTCTCAGAAAGCTTTGCAGGTGCGCGCCCTTCCTCTAAAATATAGAAAAGGACTTGCACTCTTAAACCGGATTTCTAAACAAAATCATTGGTTTGACCGCTAGGTACGTAGGAAGAAACCGGGTTTCTGACTCCATAGCGCGCAAGTCACGATCGCAAATAAAGCAGTATTGACTTTAGAGACAAATTTCATGGATGTTATCGAGTTTTTCGAGTTAAGTGCAGGTAAATGGTTTTCTCAGCGTACCGTACACAATCTCAATTCTGGGGAATTGCAGGCAGGTAAATCCGACCTCAAAATAGAAATACTGACAGCTAGCGATGCAGCAGTGGTCAAACTTTGCCAACAACACTCGATTAACCCGGCTTCAACTGGGCTAACCAGCGTTCGGATTAGTTGGGACGGTATTCCCGATCGCGACAAAGCTAAACAAATCGGTTCTACCATACTAGCGATCGTACCAAATCCCGACAATCCCAGCGAAGGCAAAGTGTTGCAAGACAAGGGTAACGGCCGCTACGTGATGGGCGACGACGTGCTGACATTGATTACAGAATCAGACACCCTTCATGCCGAAGAAAGGCTGTGGTATCTCATGCCCAATCTGCGGTTGCGGACTAGCGTTGTTAAGCAAGCTAACGGTACTGAACAAGCTTCTTTTTGTTCGGAAATTCGGATGGGAGGAAGTCCGACAACTTAACTCTCACAAACAACTATGTAATTCCCAAACATTACACCACTTACACAAAAAAATGCAACTGTAGGCAGATCCAAATCACGATCTTCATCAGTCATTCCTAATTCTTTAATCGACAATCGAAAAGGGTATTACACCCTATTTCTGCTTTCTCCCTTCTTTCTTCTGCCTTCTCGTGCCTTCTCGGGCAATCGCTTTTAACTTGGTATGAAAATCAGTGTGTTTGACAACTGGAAATGATTTTGCCACAGGTTTGTCCGCTAATTTGTGCTCAGCTTCGGCTCGATCGGCGATGGCGGTAACAGCCACATCTTCATATACTACAAATTCTGTATTTTCTTTTGTGCGATCGTCGGCGGCAGGTAATTTTCCTGTTTCCTCTGCCTCTGTGTTTGGGACTTTTTCATGAAGCGCCACATCAAGTTGCGCCTCTGAGGGCCCACGCCAATCTAACTCTCCTGCAGTTACTTCCGATTCCTGGTTCGATAAAAGTATATCTTCCGGTGACAGTTGAGCAGCACTTTCCCCCGTTAAATTTTGAGGAAAATTATTGCACACCAAGCGTTCAAACTCGCGATTGAAATGATAGAGAGGTTGACCTATCCGATGCCACATACTCAATAGCTGTTCCACAGAAACAGCCTTGTAGCGCCCTTGATAAAGCGCTTCAACCACTGCTAAACGCAGCCAATAGCCGGGATACTTGGTCAGCCATTCACCCGCCAATTTCTCGGCTTTTTTGCCACCTAGGTCAAAACCGTAGTGAACCAGCAGAGCCGCTGCTTGTGCAGATATTGCCGTCACTTCTGTCATTTGTTGTCTGTTGACTGTTGACTGTTGTCTGTTGACTGTTGTCTGTTATCTGTTATCTGTTGACTGTTGACTGTTATCTGTTGACTGTTGTCTTTTGGTTCCAATTACCCAATTACCAATTCCCCATTACCTATTGCCTATTATGACTTCCCCATTACCAATTCCTCATGCCCAATTCCCAATTTCCAATTTCCAATTGAATTAATCGGATAAACGCACGCCTCCTTCTACAGTTCGCGCGTCCCCGGAAAAAGGTTGGGGAGTCCCATTCCAGTTGAAGTCGCTAATTCTAAAAGTCAGGCTGCCGACTTGACGCTCAGGGTTAAAACGCAAAATGATTGCGTAGCTGCGGCGGCTGTATTCTAAGGTGTAATTCGTACTGATTGTTTCCCCGCTTTCTAAATTAATAGCACTTTGAAATCCGACTCGAAAGCCTCCGTAAACTTGCTGGACAAGTCCAAAAGACAGGACTCTCAAATCTACTAAGCGATCGAATAAAAACGGCGAGATACCGTCGCGCCCCACCTGGGTATAAGTCACGTTAAACCCAGTGTAATCGAGGAAAGGGCGGGAGAAATGACCGAACTGCCCTTGAATGCCGACGCTGGGGGCGAGCGAATTTTGTCGATCGCCGCTGCTGTAATAAGTACCAACTCCCCGGAGTCCCAAGGCCAGTTGCAAGAAAGGAACCACCGGCGTCCGCGTATACCTCAAACCCTGGGTGGGAGTGCGGGGGAGAGGTTCGCCCTCCCACAAGTTGAAGCCGCGGCTCAAGGCGAAGCTAACTTGGGAACGGCCCAGATCGACGCGGTTGTTTTCCCGCACTGGTTCGAGCAAGTCTGGTCGATCGGTGTCAGCATTGATAAATTGATACCCAGCTTGGTAGCTGAGATTGATGCCAGTGCCTCCGAGTTGGATGACTGGGGAAGTGAGGACGGCCCCGAGGCTGCTCTGCACGGTTTGATAGCCCAAAGAACCGTTAAACAGCCGATCGCGATAACTGTATTCTGCTGCCAGAGTGTGAGTGCCGATCAACTGTCGGAGGCGCAAATTGCCCCGAAAGCTGTTTTCCGGCAAATTCGGGAAATTTTCAAAACTCAGAAATATTGCCGATCCGTCCAGCCTGGTGCGCGGGCCGAGACTAGCGCCCAACCTCGCCCTCAGCCCGTAGCTGTCGGGAAAAAACGGATTACCGCCGTGCTCTGCCACAATCCGCTGAAGGTAAATTTGGGGCGTCAGAGTCAGCCGCACCGGCCCGTTTTGCAACACCTCAAAACCGCACTCGGCATACAAACCGCCTCTTTCGCCCCCGTCGTAACCAAAGGTCAAACACGGGCCGCTCTGCTGCCGGCTGTCAAACACTTGCCTGCGGGGATACACGGGTATTTTCACGCGGTTGTCGAACACCAAGCGGGGTTTAGTTGTGACTAATTCCTCTGCCGTGGGCGAAATCCTTCTAATCGTCGCCGTCCGGGCCCTGTATTCAAATTCCGGCGGGGAAAACGGGTCGTTAGTAAGCCGAATGTTTGTTGCTACCCTCGCGCCGTCTGGCAGCAGTTCGATGCGTTCTGCTTCAAAGCGGACGCGGTTGACGGCGCCGGTCACTTGGGGGGCTGCTAGCTGTCCGCCGCCGCCGATAGTCACTGTAGCAGCGCCGGGGGATTTGACTCCGCGCAGGGGCTGCTGGCTGGTAATTCGATCGCTCAGGGGCTGTTCGAGAATCGTCCCGGCACTGATATCTGTCGGCAGTGTGGGGGTCAATTCGCTACCTGCTGCGGGCAGGAATATTTCGCCGCTGGCTTGTTCGACTGCGCCGGCGTTGAGGCCGAGATTGAACTCCATCCGCTGGCCGCGCACTACTTGTTGGCCGCGGGTATAGGCGACATTGCCGGAGGCTACCACTTGGCGGGTGACTAAGTTGACGATCGCGCGATCGGCATCAATCACAGTTTGCCGGAACCGCACAACGACATTACCAACCGCCGTCACAATTTGCTGCTTGTCGTCGAATTCTTGGCTGTCCGCCTTAACTTCAATAGTATCGGCCGGAGTCACCGGAAAAGGCACCGTCCGCTGAGAAGGGGCGGTGCGGACTCCCGGCACGGCTGGTTTAGGTTTCGGTGTCGGGGCAGGGGGTGTTCTGGGTGCGGGGGTGGTTGCTGGTGCGGGAATGTCGAACTCCTGTTGCCCGCTGGGTGCTGGTTCCGGCGCGGGTTCGGGAACGGGAATTTCAGCAGGTTGGGGAGAGTTATCTTCTAACTGCCGGCCTTGGGCCTGATACCAACTTTCCTGCTTTGCGACAAGATTTCTCTCCTGTTTTCTCTGCGCCTCTGCGGTTCGTTTCCGATTGCGAATGGCAATGGCATTTTCTACCGAACCCAACTGGTAAGCAGTAAACGAGGAATCTTTCGGAGTTTCCGCAGTTTCGGGTTCTCTCACAGGGGCCCGACGCTGAAATCCCACCACTGCCTCGCCGCTTTCGACTTCCGCTAGGGGGTCGGCGATTTCTGGAGGCCGATCGGTGGCTGGGGTGGTGCCGAGGAGTGTGGCGGCAGGTTCTGCTGGGGCTGGTGTGGGTTCTGGCTGAACGATCTCTGGGCTTGGTTCCGGTATTTCTGCGGGGTTGCTGCGGGTGTCTCCATCGCCGGCCGCCACAGTGAGGGCGACTTTTTTTGGCTTTGCGATGTAGATGATGGCAGAGGGTTCTGGCGGCGGTACCGGATAGGGCATAGTTACAACAGGTAAGTCATCCGATTTTAGATTTTAGATTTTAGATTTTATAGGGTGCAAATTATTGAAAATTTTTGCATCTAAAAGGCAACTGTTTAGACATTAAATCTGACATCTAAAATTTGCAGTGGTTTTGGCGCGCCGAAATATGGCTGCTTTGAGAACTTGCTTCCGCCACAAGATAACCTCGCTGCTAGTGCGAGGTCAAGTTTTTTTCGACTAATTTTTGCGAGTTTGCGGGCTAGCTGGGGGGCTGCGGTGGCGTACCCCCCAGCCACCGGGCGGGATAACTTGTTTATTCCATGTCTCTGCGGTTGGGGTTCCGGGCTGGGTCATTGGACAAAAATCCAAATATGAACAGGGAAACAAAAAATAAAACAACTACATTAACTACGATTTTGAGGGTTAGCACTGTGGGAGTCTCCAAAGATGGCATAATACTGAGCTGATTTGCTGCTGTTGCAGCAACTTTTTTATCATAAGCTAAAGATTAGTCAATTTTATCTTTGCTTTTGAGGATTTTTGGCAAGTTGATTTTTGCCCAATTCCACAGTTGCTCGGCGATGTTTTCTAGCCGCAGCATAACTCGATCGAGCCATTCGAGCACTTGTTCTAGCGGGTGCTTAATATATCCCATCGATTCTGCTTTTGTTTCTAAGTAGTCTCCCTCGGATGGGACGCCTGCGCTGGGATTTTTTGGTTCGGCTGCGGCGGGGGTTGCGGCGGTGTATCTGCTAGTTTGCGCGGTGATTGCTGCTGGGGATTGGTTTTTTTGTCCGGTGTTCGGGTTTGTGTTTTTTGGCACTTGGGTTTCCGGCGCGCGCCCTGGGGTTGATTCTGCTGCGAGTGCAGAGCTATTTTTTTGAGTAACTGCTAAATCAGATAAATCAGATGCTGTTTGGGGTTGGCTTTTTGAGCTTTTTGCCAGCAAGCTCTGTTTTAGCTGCCCCAGCAGGCTGTGAAGTGCTTCGGGGTAAGGGGATATTGAGACTGCGGTCGATCGACCTTCTGCCAATTCTCCTAATTCTGCTATTTTATCTTTGACTTTGGCGCTGCTTTGTGCTTCTGCATGGGGTTCGGAACTTCCGTCGGTTAAATGCTGCGGTGCTGCTTCCCCGAATAAGTCTTGCCAGTTCAGCCACGGTCGATCGACCTCTGGGCTGTTTTGTGTGTTTTCTTGTTCTTGTCGCTGTTTCAAATAATACTGAATTGCGACAGATTTCTCCGTATTATCGCTGGCAGCCGTTTCTTTGCCCAAAAGGTGGTCTACTGACGACCAAATGACTTGTTCGATGTTTCGAGCGTATTTTTCGAGGATGTCGCGGGCGGAAAAATCTAAATTGGTTTCGGTGCCGGATGTGTCAATTTTTACTCCGGGGTTTTCTGTGGGTGCGGCGATTGTTTTTGCCGAGGGCGGGAGGGTAAATTCTTCCAGGTTGACGGCGGCGCGATCGAGTAATGTAACAAAGGAGAGAGGACTAGAGGGTCGATCGAACTTGCTGTTAAAATTAGTTTCTAGTTGTGGGGTATTGCGGTCGATCGAATTCGATGCCGCAATTGACTGCTGTGCGGTTTTTGCTTCGATCTGGGCGCGGGCTTTTTGGACTAGGATTGAATTGCGGTCGATCGATTTTTTAACTGCGAGGATTGATTCTCCAAATTGATTTCTTTTGAGGGCAACCGGACTCGTCTGAAGCCATGCCATCAATTCCCAAAAACGACGCACCGGCGGCAACTGCGCTTTTTTGGCCGCCGACTCCAAACCGAGATTAAATTTTAATTCTTTTTGGGTAATTTCCCGCCGTTCGGACCCGCAGTTTGCTACTTCCCAAGTTATGCGACCTTCGAGCAGTTCCTGCTGTTGGGGTGTCAAAATATCTAATATCTGATTTTCCCTTCCGACCAATACTAAAGTGCGGGCTGGGATAAAACTGGCAATTCCCTCAACTTTCGGTTGCGGTTTTAATCCAGTTTTAGCAAGCGGGTTTTCTAAGACGGAAGTGGTTTGATGCTTTGTGAGTTGCCCGCTAAAATTGATTGCCGGATGTAAATCGCTAGCAGTATTTCCCTGATTAATTAACAGCGGGAAGGTGGCTAAAGTTTTCGCGGTTTGCGACGAGGTGAGTAAATTTTCGGCGAGGTGCAAAATTTCGGCGATCGAACTTTCGTCGGAAGTTTCCCCCTGATACCAATTTTGTTGCCCATCGGGATTTTCGTCCCCGACAAATTCTTGCAGTTCAGGTAAATCTACTTTTTGACTTGATTCCCGCAACTGTCGGCCCAGCAGTCGGGAACTTTGCACCAGCAAATAAGCTGGATAAAGCAGAATTTGGGTGGCGGTGAGAGTTGCTTCTTTAATTTGACGCCAAGTTCGATCGCAATTGTCAGCGACTTGGCGGGACTGTTTCGATATAAAATTTAATAGCCGGCTTTGGTATGGGCCGTAGTAACCGTTGGACATAAGTTTAATTATTGAATTCAGATTTTTGATTCGCGCCGGAATTGCTGAATATTGCTGTAAAATCAAAGCGAGATCTTAATCGCAGCTTCAAACCCTCTGAAACCTTTATTTCTTCGCGTCCTTTGCGTCGGGGCGGTTCAATCCGATTTTTGATTAATACACAATTCCTATTTTAGCGAAATATGAGCGCTTCTGTGTCACCTGCTAGCAACAATATTTCTGCCACTGTCGAGAAGTTGCGCCGCCTCAGCCAAGTGGAGGTTCAGTCTGGTTGGAGGTACTGCGATTCTGACTCGGCTGTCTCTTCGGTAAATATTTGTAACAGCCCTGTTGCTGAACTTAACAGCAAAGGACATATTGCTTGGCCGTCTGGGAAGCAAGTTTTGTATTTGGGCCAGCAATTTGTAATTCCTGACAATTTGCACGGCTATCCTGTGGTTGGCTTGCGGTTGCTGCTGGGTTTGACTTGGTGGGCCGAAGATGCTCAAATTTTTGTCAACGGCGAGTTAGTTGGACAGGGAGATTTATTTGATTGTGCCGATCGAGTTTTGTTGAGTTCGTCGGCCCATCCCGGAGATGAATTTTTAGTTATTTTGCGGTTGGTAAGTCCGGGTCACGATAACGGTGCTTTAGTGCGATCGATTTGTTTGTACGAAGCTGCTGACTCTTTTTGTTTCGACCCGGGTTTTGTGGCTGCCGAATTAGAGATTTTGCAAAATTCGCTAACTCTAAATTTAGAAAATGTAAATTCCCAATACCTGTCCAGTGAAACATTAGCAAATCGCTCCATCTTTGTCAAGGGGGAAACGCTGAAATCTGAGATTGATTTGGCAATGGATTTAATTGATTGGTCGGCGGTGGGCGCTCGCGAAAAGTTCGATCGCTCGCTGTCTGTTTTGCGGCACAATTTACTGGGATATCTGCGGGCTTTTTCGGGGGATTTAGATGAGGGAACCGCAGAGGACACAGAGGCCGCAGAGGGAGGAAGAAGAGATGAGGTTGTTGAGGTTGGAGAAAATAGCAATCCGACATCTATATATATAGGAGAAAGCGGCGAGTTGACATCTATATATACAGGTAAAATCTATTTGGTGGGTCACGCTCATTTAGACTTAGCTTGGCTGTGGCCTGTCCCGGAAACTTGGCAAGCGGCACAGCGAACTTTTGAGTCGGTATTGAAATTACAATCCGAGTTTCCCGATTTGATTTTCTGCCATTCAACTCCGGCGCTTTATGCTTGGATGGAAGAACATCGCCCCGACTTATTTGCTGCGATTAAAAAACAGGTGGCGGCGGGTTGTTGGGAAGTTGTCGGCGGGATGTGGGTAGAACCGGATTTAAACTTGATTTCCGCTGAATCAATGGTGCGACAAGTTTTTTACGGACAGCGTTATGCAAAAGAAAAATTTGGGGAATTGATGCGGGTAGCTTGGCTACCGGATACTTTCGGTTTTGGTTGGCAATTACCTCAGATTTTGGGGCAAGGTGGAGTTGATTATTTTGTGACGCAAAAGTTGCGTTGGAACGATACAACGGAATTTCCCCACGGTGCATTTTGGTGGGAAGGTTTGGACGGTACTAAAATATTTAGCATGATGTCTGCTCCAATTGGCGAAAGTATAGAATCAGTGAAAATGGCAAGTTATGCTTTTGACTGGCAAGTTAAGACTGGTTTGCAAGATGCTCTTTGGTTGCCTGGGGTTGGCGACCACGGCGGTGGCCCGACTCGTGATATGTTGGAGGTGGCGAAACGCTGGAAAATGTCGCCTTTTTTCCCGAGGTTGGAGTTTGCGAAAGCGGTTGATTATTTGTCTTTGATTGAGAGTCAGTTTTTGCCTGAAGTTGCGGCAACTAAGCCCAAAAGCTATGTTCCAGAATCGGACAACCAGGAGAATTTACAGGCGCGAGAATTTTCAAACTTCTCGGCAATTTCGGATGCAAATCCTTCCATCTCAAAACTCAAAACTATTCCCCCCAGTCTCCCTGTTTGGAAAGACGAACTTTATTTAGAATTCCACCGGGGTTGTTACACGACTCGCGCCGACCAAAAACGCCAAAACCGCCGCTGCGAAGAATTGC
Organism: Microcoleus sp. B3-A4; assembly: GCF_036705385.1. NCBI lineage: Bacteria > Bacillati > Cyanobacteriota > Cyanophyceae > Oscillatoriales > Microcoleaceae > Microcoleus > Microcoleus sp. B3-A4. The sequence continues at coordinate 41,491 of NZ_JAUBUI010000046.1, forward strand.
TCTACCAAGCAGAGTTGCTGTCTTCGCTTGCCACGATTTGTAGTGGTGCGGTTTATCCGAAATCAGAATTAGAATCAGCTTGGAAACAAATTTTGTTTAACCAGTTTCACGATATTTTGCCCGGTTCTGCGATCGCCCAAGTCTACGCGGATGCTAATCTAGCCTTTGCCGAGGTCGATCGCACTTGTCGCGAAATCTTGGTAAAATCTTTGGATGCAATCTCGGCTCAAATTTCTCTGCCGAATCCCCCCCAGCCAGACGCTCAACCGATTTTGATTTTCAATACTCTCAATTGGTCGCGCTCTGAGGTTGTCGCCGTACCGCTTCCCGATGTCGCTGATTCAGTTTGGCAAATTTACGATTTTTCCCGACAGCGATTGGCTTCGCAGATTGTCAGGGGCGATCGACCCGAATCGCAATCTACACTGTTATTCTGGGCAAATAATCTCCCTGCCGTTGGCTACCAGGTGTTTTGGCTGTGTCGCGAAGACGCGCAAACTGTGGATAATGCGTCCGCGAGTCCAGAAACCGAAAAAAAGACAGAGTTATCAAAACTTACATACGGTATAGCACAAAAAAACACAGTTAGTCAAGAAACGCATTTTGCAGCCGCACAAATGGTTTTAGAAAATGAATTTATTCGGACAACAGTAGACGGACAAACCGGGGATTTATCCAGCATTTGGGATAAAGTAAATAACCGAGAAGTCCTGAATGCAACAGGCGGCAATCAACTGCAAGCATTTCAAGACAGCGGCCAATATTGGGATGCTTGGAACATCGATCCAAATTATGAAAAACATCAACTACCCGCCCCGACACTCAAAGATATTTCCTGGATAGCACAGGGAGAAATACGGCAGATTTTGCGCGTAGTCCGACAAATTGGCAAATCGGAGTTTTGCCAAGATTATATAGTAGAAATAGGTTCGCCGCTGCTGAAAATCAAGACAGTTGCAGATTGGCAAGAAAAGCACGTTTTAGTAAAAGCAGCCTTTGGGTTAAATGTAGAAGCAGATTTTGCAACTTGCGAAATTCCCGGCGGTGCGATCGCACGCACAACTAAGCCGCAAACACCAGCCGAAAAAGCCAAATGGGAAGTGCCGATTTTGCGCTGGACTGATATCAGCAATGACGGTTTTGGAGTCAGTTTGCTCAATGATTGCAAATACGGTTGCGACATTCAACCGAATCAAATTCGACTGACATTGCTTCGGGGTTCGACTTGGCCGGATGAACAAGCAGATGTAGGAGTTTCCGAATTTACTTGTGCACTGTATCCCCATGCTGGAAATTGGCAAGCGGCCGGCACAGTTCGGCGCGGCTATGAGTTGAATTTGCCGCTGCTAGTAAATGTGTTGCCACAGTTAGGAGAAAATCGAAACAAGAGTTTACCCGCAGTTGGTAAATTCTTGAATTTGTCGGCAGACAATTTAGTGTTGATGGCGTTTAAACAATCGGAAGACGATTCTAATGTGTGGATTTTGCGCTGTTGCGAATCCGAGGGGAAAGAGGCTGTGCTAGAATTCAAGAGTGATTTGGGGTTAGAAATGGTAGGGCTAGTAGATTTGTTAGAACGACCGGGCAATTTGTCGGAAAAGTTGTCCGAAGGAGGAGGATTTAAGATAGAGCCTTGGAAAATCGCGAGTTTTACAATTGTGTCCAAAACAGATACCTAAAGACTTTATACCGCAATAGGCGATCGGCTGTAAACTACCTCTTTCTATCTCATTTATTCTCTTCTCATCTCCCCTCGGCCCCCTGTACGGTTCCTGAAAACCAATCCACTTCGCAGAGAGAGGTAAAAGCGCGAGGCTAAAATTTAATTATATGAGGATCGTAGCCTCATGATTATCCTCTTTTAGTAGAGCCAAAAATAAGCGATTCCCAAAGTAACGAAAGTCAGCGGCAGCCCGAACCGCAAATGTTCTTTAAAAGTCAGCCGATCGCCTGATTTCCCTGCAACCTCAGCTACAATCAAATTAGCCACGGAACCCAACAAAGTTAAATTCCCCGCCAGAGTAGAACCCGCTGCCAACAACAGCCAAGCTTGGCTATCTGTTTTGACAATCACCGATTGCAGAACTAACACCGCCGGTACGTTTGAAATTAAGTTAGAAAGAATTACCGTTACTCCTAACAAACTCAGCGGTGTACCAGTCAAATTAGTTAAATTGTCCAACAAACCCAGTTGTTGAGTTGCTTTAGTCACCACAAACAATCCCGCAAACATTACTAGCAAATTCCAATCGACGCCCTGCAAGAGGCGATCGGACTTGACGCGCCTAGTAATTAACAATATACTGGCAGCTATCCAGGCAGATTCTGCTAAAGGTGCTCCCGCCAAAAAAGCTACTAAAAGTCCTGCTGTCACCCACAAACTTTTTGCTAGTAAAGGCTTGAACAATCGATACCTGACTTGAGTGACCTCCGGCAAAGATTTGCAAGAACGCACTTCTGGATAAAGCCAGTATAGCCAAGCTACTTGAACCAGCAAACAAATTAAAGCTACTGGTGTCAGAGACCGGGCAAATTCCACATAACTAATTCCCGAAAAAGAACCGACGAGAATATTTTGCGGATTCCCACTCACCGTCGCCACCGAACCTAAATTAGTACCTCCTGCTAAAGCCAAAAGATAAGGGATAGGATTGAGAGACAAAGAGCGAGTCAGACTCAGTGTTAAAGGAGCAAGCAAAATAGCAGTAGTGTCGTTAAGAAAAAATGCCGATAGAATGCCACTGCCGAAAGTAATGGCTACTATAATGCCGAAAGGAGAACGAGTAAAGCGAGTTAAAAACTCCAAAGCGAGTTGAAAAAAACCTGATGCTCCCAAAGCGGAATTAACGATCATCATTCCGAGCAAAAAAACGATCGTATTGGGGTCGATCGCCTCCCAAGCAGTTTTCAGGTCGAGTATCCCCAAAGCCACCGCAAAAGCTGACCCGATAATTGCAACCGCCGCCCGGTTCACCCGCAGCCCCGGCAAATATCCCAAACCAAATCCGAAGTAGGTTAGGCCCAATACTAGGTATTTGAGTGTTATCATATATACTTAAAACTATTGATTGCCGGTTTTTTTTATTGTCTAGGATGCTAAAAGTACAGACCCGGTAATTGCAGCTAAACCTGCTGGCATTGCAACTAGCGGGAAATATCGTCTGCAGACCGTGTACCAACTAGAAACAAACACAGTGGTTGGATGGGGAAGCGAAAACCAGGAGGCTGGACAAGTGGTATTTTTGTTACAACTTGTAACTTTTTTCAAACAACAGGTTTAATTTAGTTTCACAAAAAAGTTAAATTCCAGAAAGTAAAATTAATTACAGTCGAGTTAAGCTAAAAGTGTTTGCTAAAAAAAGTCATTCCAGTAACCCAGAAACCAACTATTCTCAGTTGATCGAGACGGACGGCGAGTTCGCGACAGCAAAACTTTCGTGCAGCCAACAAGTCGAACCAGATTGGTATGGAACTCTCTACGATAATTTTCCGGGCATTTACTTCGTTCTAGACGCTTTGGGCAGAGTTTTTTCGCTCAATCAATTCGGCGCGTCTCGCCTCGCCTACAAATCGCAGGAATTAATTTGTCATTCAATCTTTAACATATTTTACTGCCAAGAGCAAGGCAAAATGCAGGCAGAATTTGCAGGATTGGCCCAGCCGGAAAACGGTACGCCAACTCCAAAAATTGCCTGTTGGGAAGGCTGCTTGACTTGCAAAGACGGCAGGATTATTAGGGTAAAAGCAACCGCGCGCGCAATGCCGGCGGTAGATTGGAAAATAGAGGAAAATACCAATGGTCGCTCAATTGCCAATTTCCAGCGGCCGGCTGTACTGTTAGTTTGCGAAGAAATTAAGGCTGCTTCGCAGTCACCCACGTCGCTCAACCAGAGAGCAAATTGGCGCAGTCCAACTTTAGCGATCGCAAAATTAGCCAAAAGTCAACTTAAAGAACGCAACAATATAGAAGACTTCATCCGCGAAGTAACAGAAACCGCTGTCAGTATTGTCAACTGCGATCGAGCTAGTATTTGGCTGTATGGCGAAGACAAAACGCAGCTTCACTGCATCGACCTTTACGAACAAAATACTAAACTCCATTCCGTACAAATAATCATCACAGCATCCGACTGTCCGGCATATTTTCAAGCTTTAAAATCTGCAAGTGCGATCGCTACTGTGGCAGCAGAAAATGACCCCAGAACGCGAGAACTTGTCGGTCTTTATTTGCTCGATCAGGGCACGACTTCCCTGTTAAACGTACCGATTGTGCTAGCAGGTCAAATGGCGGGAATAGTCAGCGCCGAACGCCAGGGTTCCGACGGGGATTGGACGGAAGAAGAACACGAATTTACCCAAATATTAGCAGATTTTGTATCCTCAAGTTTGTCAGCTAGCGAAAAGTTAAAATTAGAAGCACTGCGGCACGAACAGCAGCAAAATTTGCTGACAAAATACTACGATCAACTAGAGGAAAGAGTAGAAAGACGCACGGCTGAACTCAAAAAAGCTAACCAAAAACTTCAACAAGAAATAATTAAAAGAAAACAAGCAGAAGCCGAACTACGCCTGCAGCAACAAGAACAGCAAATTATTTTTGATTCCGTGCCGGCGATGATTTGGCTCAAAGATACCGAAAGTCGCCTGCTGCGAATTAATCAAGCCGCCGCTGCATCGAGAGGTGTGCCCGCAGCTCAATTAGAAGGTAAATCTTTTTATGAAATCTATCCAGACGAAGCAGAACAATATTATTTAGAAGATTTGGAAGTGATCCATTCTGGCCTTCCCAAACAAGGCCAAGTCGAATTGCTACCCACAGCCTCCGGTCAAAAATGCTGGGTGCGGACAGATAAAATACCTTACCGGGATGAAACAGGTAAAGTCGCGGGTGTAATCGTCTTTGCAGTAGATATTACTGATTTAATTAAAGTCGAAAAAGAACTGCGAGAATATCGCGATCGCCTTGCAGAAAAAGTCGAGAAACGTACTGCTATGTACAGGCAAGCCATGACCGCTTTGTACTCTGCCAATACGCAATTGCAACAGCTAATTGACAACAGCTCTTCCGGCGAAAATGGCAGCACCAACTCAGCATCCCACTTGCTCGAATGCGAAGCTTATTTTGAAGCAGTTGCCGTGGCTGACCGCGACACAATTTTGAGTGTCAGCAGCAATTTTGCCGAGCTTTTCGGTTACGAACCTGCGGAAATGGCGGGAATGAGCTTGCTGGAACTACTGTCGCCGAAATCATACAAACAGGCGCCACAAATGATTTCGGCAGCCAGCAATACAGTCTGTGAAACTATTTTTCTTAAGCGAGACGGAACTGCTTTTCCTGCTGACGTTCGCAGCAAATTCGTATTTTGGGAAGGTCGTTTAGTCCAGGTGAAAGCAGTCCGAGACCTCACAGAACGCAAATTGACCGCAGCAGAATTAGAGCGATCGCGGTCTTTGCTGCACGCTACCTTAGAAGCAACGGCCGACGGCATTCTCGCCGTTACTACCGCCGGAGAAATGATTAGTTATAACGAAAAGTTAGTTCAAATGTGGGGGATTTATGAAGAAGTTAGAAACTCAATGGATAGAACGGTGCGGCTGGCGTTCCTCACTAAGCAAGTCAAAGATCCGAAAGCTTTTTTGCAGAGAGTTAAAGAATTTTATAGCGATGCGGAGTCGCAAGGTTGCGATATTCTAGAATTTAAAGACGGCCGCACTTTTGAGCGCTACACGCAGCCAATTCGAGTCGGACAAAATATTATTGGCAGGGTGTGGCGCTTCCGCGATATTACCTCTCGCGAAAAGGTGACGGCAATGTTAGGAGATTCTCAAAGGCGCTTCCGAGCAATTTTTGATTCTTCTTTCCAATTTGTGAGCTTGTTGAAACCGGACGGCACTCTGCTGGAAGCTAACCAAACTTCTCTGGATTTTGCGGGAATTAAGCTACGGGATGTTGCCAATAAACCGTTTTGGCAGTTGCCTTGGTGGGGAGATTCTGTGGAAGTTCAGGAACAGTTGCAAGAGGCAATTTCTCGATCAGCAAAAGGTGAATTTGTCCGCTACGAAGTGGAAGTTCAAGGTGTAAATCGGACGGCAATTGTTGATTTTTCTCTTAAACCGGTCGCGGATGAAACTGGCAAAATAGTATTGCTGCTGCCGGAAGGTCGGGACATTACTAAAAGTAAGCAAGCCCAAGTTGCGCTGCGGCAACAAATTGAAAGGGAACGCCTGATCGCACAGATTCAATCGCGCATCCGCTCTTCTCTGGATCTACAAGATATTCTCAACACTACAGTAGCGGAAGTGCGGGAGTTTTTGGCAACCGATCGCGTGCTGGTTTTCCGCTTCCGACCAGACTGGAACGGAGATGTGGTGGTGGAGTCGGTTGGAGAAGGATGGATTCCACTGAAGGGGATGGGAATTGACGATTGCTGTTTTGCCAATACTTACATCGGACAGTATTTAAAGGGCCGCATTCGCGCCATCGAGGATGTTCATGCTGCTAATTTGAGCGAGTGTCACCTTAATTTTTTGGAGGCGTGTCAGGTGAAGGCCAATTTGGTAGTGCCGATTGTCCAGCAGGGAATAGAACCTAGGGAAGGTAACGGTTCTTGCCAAGTGCCGAAGTTGTGGGGTTTGCTGATTGCCCACCACTGTTCGGCGCCCCGCCAGTGGCAGCAGTTTGACGTGGATTTGCTGAGTCAGTTGGGTACTCAAGTTGCGATCGCGATCGAACAATCTTTACTTTACCAGCAGCTAGCTGCAGCCAACCAGCGACTGGACGGGTTGGCGAATTTGGACAGTCTGACTCAACTAGCTAACCGCCGTCGGTTTGACGAGGTGATCAACCGAGAATGGGAGCAGTCGAGCTCTTTGGAACCGCTATCTTTGATTATGTGCGACATTGACTGTTTTAAACTTTACAACGACAATTACGGCCATCAAGCGGGGGATGCTTGTTTGCAGCAAGTGGCGCGGGCGATCGGGGATGCTTGCACAAGCGCACCCCCAGAACGCCTCTATTTGGCTGCTAGGTACGGCGGCGAGGAATTTGCGGTTATTTTGCCAAATACTGATATCGTGACTGCACAGGCTGTTGCTGAGGGAATCCGCAGCCGCGTCAAAGCCTTAGCCATTCCCCACATTAAGTCTGTTGTCAGCGATCGCGTGACTCTCAGCATGGGGGTGGCGACGATTTCTGAAGGTCAAAACTCGCCGAAAATGCTGATTGAAGCTGCTGATAAGGCGCTTTATGGAGCTAAGTCTGGCGGGCGCGATCGAGTGGCGATTAGTGATTAGTCAGTAGTCAGGTTATTTTAGATTTTAGATTTTAGATTTTAGAATTGGGAATGACTGATGAAGCTGGTCGTTTGGAGCTTGTCTACAGTTGCATTCTTTTTTCAAACTGGCACCACAAAAAAACGATCGCCCTAACTGGCATAAAGTTAGTGCGATCGCGGTACTATGAATCAGCTATTTAGGGCTTGCTGAATAAGCGATCGCTTGCTGGTGATCGAGAGTGATCGATATATTCAAACCGAGTTAAAGATGAGTG
>NZ_JAUBUI010000047.1:0-48939 GCF_036705385.1 Microcoleus sp. B3-A4
CTCGACTTTTTTTGACGCTTTTATTGATTTTAACTATTTTACGCTTATTCGGATATTTACAAAACCGGGATGCTCCCTCGCTGATTTTCGATAATAGTTGTGTTAGGCGCTAATTTTTTCAATAAATCCAATGCGTGATGGTGGGTAGTTGCTTCCAAACCTTCTAACAAACCAGCTTTTGCCAAAAGCAGCGAACCCGTACAGACAGAAAGCACTAATTCTGCTGTTCGCGAACAATTTTTTATCCAGTTAATAACTGCTGAATTATCGATTAACTTTCTTGTACCTTGTCCTCCCGGTACAATTAAAATATCCGGTGGCGGACAATCGGAAATCGTGCAGTGGGGATTTACACTCAAACCATTACGGGCGTTGACAGCACCGGGATGTTCCGCTACGGTAGAGACTGCAAAAGGTCGCTCGCCCTTACTTAATTCTGAGGCAACCGAAAACACTTCAAAAGGGCCTGCAAAGTCCAGTACCTCCACATCATCGAACATTAAAATAGCTACGTTCCTAGTTGCCATAAGACCTACTTCTGATAGAGGCAAAAAATCTCGGCGATTTGTTATCGTAGAACAGGTATAATTTAAATTATTAAAGCTATGCCGAAAAATATTCGCCATCGCGCCCTAACAATCTGTCTTTTATGTCTGGCTTGCGCCTTAGCAATTGCTGTTGCGCCAATTGTCACGCCCGCTCAATCCACAACTCAATTAGAGTTTCGCATTACTCAATTAGAAAGGCAAATTTCTGAACTCCGAGGACAAATCTACAGTTTGCAGAATCAAGGTTCTAGAGTTAACCGGCCTCAGTCTCCTTCCCTTTCAGGTTCTGCTCGCACAAATCCTAGAACGCTGTCGGGAGACCCGATGTTTGACAATTTAGCAACTTTGGCAATTGAAAACAAGCAAGATATTATCAAAATTCAAGAGCGGTTGTCAAAGCTAGAATCGTCGAGAAATCGCTAGAGAAGGAAGAAGGAAGGCACGACACAGATACACGGATTAATTATTGAGCAAAAGTGGGGAGTCAGGAGTCAGGAGTCAGGAGTCAGAAGGAACAGGGAAGAGGGAAGAAGTCAGTAGTCATTAGTTAGAAAAATGAAGTCATATTCTCGCCAACTCAAAACTCAAAACTCTCTCCCTCTCCCCCTCTCCCATTCTCTGACGTTGAGGTCGAGAAAAGCAGGGTCTGCTAAAAGTTAACTGGCAGAACTATTCAATGATATGGAAATAAAAGCCTGCAACCACAAAATTGATTGCTAACAGCAACAGAAACCAGCCTGCGCGAAATGTGTAAGGGAATTTGCCCGTTTTCATCACGGACTCGGATTTTAATTGGTTCTTCGCTATCTCTGGCATAGGTAAAGCTCCTAATTCATAATGTCACTCTATTTACAAATAGCAGAGAGCGTCGCACTTATGCACAATCCTCTAGAGTTATTTTTTGTAACAAGGAGTTTATACCGAGTTGAATTCAGATTAATTTCAATCGCTCTCTCCAGCGTGGTAGGAACTGCGGACGAGAGGCCCCGATCGCACGCGCTCAAACCCCATCTCCCGGGCGATCGACCCAAAACGGTCAAATTCGGCTGGGGTCCAGTATTTACGCACTGGGAGGTGCTCTAGAGATGGTCTCATGTATTGACCGAGGGTGAGCCGATCGCACTTGGCATCCCGCAAATCTCTCATCGCTTCGACTATCTCGGCTTCGGTTTCCCCGTGCCCCAACATCAAACCGGATTTGGTGGGAATAGTTGGGTCATATTGCTTAACAATACGCAGAACGTCGATCGAGCGATCGTACTTCGCCCCCCTCCGCACCGGCCCTTGCAAGCGACGCACCGTCTCAATATTGTGGTTGTAACAAGCCGGTTTAGCCTCCACCACCGTGCGAATCCGCTGTCGCTGCAACTCATCGAGGCCTGAATTCTCCCCCTCGGGGGCGGGCACGGGGGCACCGCCCCTACCCGTTCCCCCCCAAAAATCCGGCGTCAGTACCTCAACTTCAGTATGTGGGTTAAGAAGGCGGATTTGGGCGATCGTCCTGGCAAACCAACCCGCACCCCCATCCGGCAAATCATCTCTCGCCACCGAAGTCAGCACCGCATAGCGCAAACCCAACAACTGCACAGCCTCAGCCACCTTTTTCGGTTCCTCCGGGTCGAGGGGCATCGGAGAATGACCTTTATCTACTTGACAAAAAGCACAAGCGCGGGTGCAAGTCGGCCCCATCAACAAAAAAGTCGCCGTTTTTTGCGCGTAGCACTCGCCCCGGTTGGGGCATCTCCCCTCCTCACAAATCGTGTGAATTTGCCGCTGTTTGATAATTTTTTGTACTTGGGAAAGTTCGCTAGCTTTGCCAACGGGCCTACGCAACCATTCCGGCATCGCCTCGATTTCACCCCGCATTTGGGCGGCAACTGCTTTGACAGTAGGAGTTTTAGGAGTTTGGGGCGACATAAAATTAAGTGGCGATTGAGTTAATTCCTTCGATCGTATCCGAAATCAAAGGCCCTGAACTTGTAGGAGTAGCACCCGAAATCAGAATCGCGCCTAGGTGCAACAAAACTAAACTCGCCCAGAATTATGGGTAGAATTCTGTTAGGGATATACTGAAGGTTGCAAATCATCACTCATTCATTACTGAAGGAGTCAGTCGTGGCTGGTCAAAAAATCTTGGTAATCGATGACAGTAAAGTCATCCGCGTCCGAGTCCGAGAGATGTTGCCTCAGGGTAACTTTGAAGTTCTAGAAGCAAAAGACGGCGAAGAGGGACTCAAACTGATCCGTCAAGCCCGGCCAAATCTAATTATGTTAGATTTCCTACTGCCCAAAGTCAGCGGTTGGGAAGTGTATCAAAAAGTGCAAGCCCATCCTGAGCTTTCTAAGATACCTTTGGTGATCATGTCGGGCCGCGAAGAAGAGGTGATGGAAAAAATTCCGAAACCCTTTGAGAAGCATTTTTTTGCATTCATCGCCAAACCGTTTGAGAAGAAGCAGCTAACCGAGGCAATCAAATCGGCGATGGTACTGGCCAAAAAGAAACCAGTGCCGGAAGCCCCAGCAGCAGCCGCTGCACCCAGCTCTGGAGCGGGCGCCGCCGAAATTCAGGCGATGACTGCGAAAATGGCGAAAATGCAAGCGGAAATTGATGCACTCAAAAAACAAATGACTCAGGTGATTACGATCATCAAGCAGAAATTGAAATAATTCTGCTGTTTTTTGAAGGCACTTATGTAGAAGGAAACTTCCACACCGTGAAACTTTCAGTTGAGTCTCAAAGGCGGCGATTTTATCGGCATTTTTTTGCCAAATTGTTTGAGCGAGTGCGATCGCCAATAGCCTGCAACTGGTTTCTCAAAATCCCAGTGAGAAAATCAATTAAAAGTTAAAAATAAAACAAGGGAGGAAATTAATTATTAATTAATATTAGGATTTTTAATTCCCGCTCGTTCCACACTCAATTATTAACTCCTCAGTCTCATTTTTTTGGTTAATGACTAACGACTATTCCGATTTTTTGCCTCAACTGCGTGCCTCAACAGAGCAATTATTGAAAAGATTAGACTGCTTCGATCGAGCGCAGGTATTAGCGATCGGAGATTTGACCTTGGACGAGTTTCTTACCGGACAAGTAGAGCGAATTTCCCGCGAAGCACCTGTGTTGATTTTGCGCTACGAAAATACTCAGCAAGTACCCGGAGGTGGCGCAAATGCTGTCTATAATTTAGCCAAACTGGGAGGCAAAGTAAAAGTTGCTGGTTTGGTGGGAAAAGACGACCAGGGAAAGGCTTTGTGCGGTATTTTTGAGGCGGCGGGAATTGATACGGGTGGGATTTTAATCGATTCGCAGCGTCCAACTGTCACCAAAACTCGAATTTCCGGACACGCGCGGCAGTCGGTGACTCAGCAAATTGTCCGAGTCGATCGCAAATCGGACGAGTTGCCGGATTTAGATTTGCAGTTGCAACTGGCAGACTACATCCGGCAGCAAATACCGACAGTAGATGCAGTGGTTTGTTCCGACTACGGCGACGGAGTTTTGACGAATTTGGCGATCGAATCGGCAGTGGTTCCCGGCAAAACAATTGTAGACGCTCAAACAAATTTGCAGCGATATTCTGGAGCAATGTTATTTACTCCGAACTTGCCCGAAGCCGAGCAAGCCGTCGGATATGCTATCAAAAACCCTCAAACTTTAATGCAAGCAGGACGAGATTTGTTGAACTTAACTCAAGCTCAAAAAATCCTGATTACTCGCGGCGAAGAAGGGATGACTTTGTTTGAAAGGGCGAACGGCGAAGAAATCAAAAATTCACCCCCTCCAACATCCATTTGTGAAAAGGGGGAATTTGCCATTCAAAGTTGGGACATTCCCCCTTTTAACAAGACTGATGTATTCGACGTAACTGGTGCTGGAGATACAGTTGTAGCAGCAATGACTTTAGCTTTGTGCGTCGGTGCATCTGGTTGGGAAGCGGCTGTTTTAGGCAATTTGGCGGCTAGTATTGTCGTGCGTCAATTCGGTACGGCAACGACGACAGCAGACGAAATGAAAGAAGCTTTGAAAACGATGATTGCACTATAGGGGTGGCTAAGCTGTACTGCATTTAAATTGCATATTTCGGGCGTTGCTATGAGCAACGGGCCACAATAGTTTGATTGCTGGTTCCCAGCCACAGCCTGGGAACCAGTTATTGTTGAGGGCGACGCACCCTACTCACTTACTCTTTTTCAAAATTTGTCCCTTGTCATCAATGGTCAAACCGCTATTGGGAAAATCGCTCTTTGTCAAACTGTCAATCAACCCCACAGTCCTAAAATTGTTATCAACAGCCGGCACACCTCGCCCGTCAAGTTGGATGGGGATAATCTTACCAGAAACAAAATCCCCTTGCGGAGTCATTTTCACATCCAAAATTAGAGATTTACCGAGTGCTCCTGCTGAGGACAAAGTGCGATAACCCAAAAAATTGCCCAGAGAATAAGCAACCAATTTCCCTTTATAAAGTTCCATAGCTCTGGGAACGTGCGGGCCATGTCCCAAAATCAAATCTGCTCCCGCATCAATCATCGTCCGCGAAAACAAAACCATATTTCCCCGGTTTTCTCCGTAAAAGAACTCAGTTTTATTTCTCACATTCAGAGCTCCCGTTCCTTCAGAACCAGCATGAACTGATATCACTACAATATCAGCATTTTGTTTGGCTTTTTTGACAACTTCTGCTCCTGCTTTCAGTTCCAGCAAAGAATTGTGAACGTCGCCGTAGTTGCTGAAACCGATAAAGGCAAAATTCACGCCCTTGACATTTTTATAAACAATTTGATCTCTTTTACCAACAGCCTTCATGCCATTGCTGTCGATGTTTTTAATCGTGTCATTAAATCCCTGCTCGTGAAAATCGTAAGAGTGATTGTTGGCAATACTCAAAATATCAAAACCAACATCTTTGAAGATTTTGGCATAACTCGGAGGCGTCCGAAAGGCAATCAGCATTCGTCCGCCGCCTGCTTTGGAACTGTAAGGATAATCGGTCATCGTGCTTTCAAAATTGCCAAACAGAATATCAGCTCCTTTGAGGTACGGTTTTACCGACTCTAATAACATCTCTTTTTTTGCCGGCAGTTTGTTGTAGGGATAATTTGTACCGGGAACCATGTCGCCAACTGCTTTGATGCTGACAGTTGCGGGCACAATGGCAGGTTTTTTGGCAGCCGGGGAGGGCGATTTTGGATCTGGAAGGGGTTTGGCGGCGGGTGCAGGTGCGGGTGTCGAGATCGCTTTTTGTACCGCAGGCTGTGACGTTAGAGGGTTATTAGTAGCGGTGGTTGAGGATTTGTAAAGTTGAGAAGCCAGCACAAAGCCGGATATGGGCACGAGAATTAGACTCAGAGCACCCACTGACAGCCCAGATTTTTTAGTTTTAGTGCGGGCTAACTCTGGCTGGGGTGATTGCTTTTGCTGCCGTTGGTTTGTGGGTTTTGGAGTGGGGATTTTAGGGGGTTGGGGCGGAGATTTTTCTGGTGTTTGAGGGGGCGCAGTTGTGACATTTTGAGGTTTTTCTAGCTGGGGCAAAGTCACAGGAATGGGAGAAGCGGGTAGACTCGCGGCTACTGTTGCACTAGCGGCTACTGCTGCATTCACGGCAACTAATGGACTCACGGGTTCGGAAGTCAAGCGTTTTTTTAATTCTACCGTCTGAGTCCAAGCGGGTAATTGCTGGCCGCCCTGCCGCCCGTAAATTGTGACTGAGTAAAGGTTATTTGGTTGCAGCCGCTGCAACCCTTTGACTGCGACTCGGAGACAGGCTTCTTCTGCGGGCAAGTGTTCTGCTTCCAGGAGCAGGTGCAGGGTGTCATTTTCCCGGCTGGCTTTAGCCGTGACGCCGAAGCTTTGGAGTGCTTGGCCGATCAGAAATGCGATCGCCCTAGCATCGCCTTCTTTTGCTAAATTTAAAATATCTTGTTGGCTCACAAACGCCTCTACTCTCACACTAAAAATTTAGTTCTATCTTATATCAAAATTGGCGGCACAGCATTAAATACCGATTGATTTAACTTAAATAAGTGGATAGAAATAAACAAAACGTTGGCAGAGGACGCCTGCGTGAAAGGGTCTACTCGCTGTCACTATAGCTCCTAACTAAATCCGACCCTACTTTTACAAAATAGTATGATTTTTTGCGCTGGCTAGCTGAATACAATATTTCCTAACGGTTATATTAGCCCATAGCCCAAACACTTCTATCCGGGATAATTGCCCCCTTCAAATTAACATCTGTCAAATCAGCGCTCTCTTTCTTACAGCATTTTTGGTAAATAAAACTGGTTTACGCTCTCCAGAGTGCGTGCTTGAATGTACTGAAAATATGCGGTTTAGTAGCGAAGAATTAACGAAAAAACCAGGTTTCTCGTTTCCAGTGCCAATCCCCCTGTCCCACTTGGGCCCAAATTCCGATAAAAACGATCGCCCCGCAGGCTCGGAAGCTTGTTAAACTCTTGGTCATGCCACGCTATTAGTGAGAAATCGACGGCGAGCCACAATCGTCTGCTAGTGTCCCCGCAGCGCTGCGCTGCGGTGCCTGCACTGCACACTGCACGTAGGTGAGATTAGCTGCAATCAACTTTCGGGATGCCGCTGCTAAAGTCGTAGCCGCCGATGTAGTTGTTCGTTTTAAACTAATTATTTAAAGGAGTTGCAGGTCAATGACACAATTGTGCTTATAATATCTGGCTCAGTGCCCTCTCAAACCAGGGTTTTTCGCTAGTCTGGTGGTATTTGTGAGTTAGTTAAGCCCATAGCAGCTAGGATCGAGCTAACTCAAGGTTAAACTAAAGCTCGTCATGCGGCGTTGCCTCTCAAAACCCGGATTGAGTCTTATGGCGCATTACCGCTCCTCTGTATGTTTGTTCACCTGCATTGCCTGTCTGGGCGCTGCGTTCAGTCCAAGTGCGGACGGAAAGCACCAGGTACTCAATGCCTCCTACCGGGCTGTTTCCCCAGAAATTGCTCAGGCGAACTCTCCCCCGGACGATCGCCAGGATTCCAAGCCTTCAAAACCGTCTCCAGCGCCCGATAAAAACAAATCTCAGCCGTCCAAAACGTCCAAATCTAATTCTAAGATCCCGAAATCAGTATCCAATTTGATCGTCATTTTGTCTCGTCAGCGGGGGTTCTTAATGTTGGGTTTGGCAGCAGTTGTCGTCACGGCAGCGGCAGTATTTATCATGCTCAAATTAGTTAGCAGTGACGAGTCAAATTATTCTAAGCGAAGACGGGGAAGATTTGAGCGCCAAAGCCAAAGAAACTCTCAATTTACTAATTCCGGTTCTCCTACAAACTCGCACGCAATTACACAGCAAGATGCTTCTTTTGGGCTATCCAAACCGCTGTCAGCCTTGCCCTACCCTTTGGATTTGCCAAAAGACAACAGTCTCGACAGCAGCGATCGGTCTTTTATCCTGGAATCCGGGGAATCAGAATCCGACGATGCAGCATTCGAGGGCGATCGAATTAATTCCGACACCTCGCCCTTGGAACATCACAGCAATGGGTACAGCAACACAGGTTTCAACATTCCCGAAACAACTAATCAAGGCGATTCGCTAGCGAGTCCCAAGAAAGATATTGCCCTTCCCGAAACGGATGGTAGACCTAAAGTTGATATTATTGAAGCACTGATTGAAGATTTGCAGCACCTAAATCCGGCAAAGAGGGGCAAAGCAATTTGGGAACTCGGCCAGCAGGGAGATTCCAGAGCAGTTGAGCCGTTGCTCGATTTGCTAGCAAATTCCGACTCCAAGCAGTACAGTTTAATTTTGGCAAGTCTCTCGGAAATTGGCATTCGCACGCTCAAACCCATGAATAATGCGTGGTCAATTTCGCTGCAGAATGAAAATCCCGAAGTGCGTAAAAATGCAATTCGCGACTTGACGCGGATTTACGAATTGGTGAATCAAATCAGTTACTTGTTGCACCGTGCGACGGACGATCCCGATCCCGAAGTTCAGGAAGTTGCTCGCTGGGCAATCAATCAGTTGAATCGCATCCGTCCGCGTTCTGGGAGGGATTAATAAATGTAGCAATTTTAAAATTATTTGAAAATTGAGATTTGAGATGGGAGAATTTATAATTTAGATTATGTTAAAATTAGTGAATGCTGACTAATGATTAAGGATTAATGACTAATAACCCTTTAAAACTATTGTTCCTGTCAACTTCGGTCGGTCAACTAGGTTCGGGGTTGGGGGGCGGTGTCGAACTTACAGTCCTTAACATTGCTAAAGAATTGCAGAGTCGCGGTCATAAAATAGCAGTCGTAGCGCCGATAGGTTCAGTCTTAGAATCAATTCCAGTAATCGAAATAACGGGCGATTTGCAAGTAACCGCCCAAACACAAGGTTACAATGATCCTATTGTGATGCCCGCAGATTCTGTGCTGGCGAATATGTGGGAATATGCTCGCAAAGTTCAGGATGAATGGGATGTCATTGTTAACTTTGCCTACGATTGGCTGCCGTTTTATTTGACACCATTTTTTAGGACTCCGATCGCACATTTGATCAGCATGGGATCTCTTTCCGCAGCCCTCGATCGCATTGCCGGACAAACCGCCGTCCAGTTTCCTGGTACGATCGGAGTTCACACCGCTTCTCAAGCCAAAACATTCGCCTTTGCCGATGAATGTCAGTTGTTGGGAAATGGCATAGATTTATCCCTGTACGAATTTTGCAACAAACCGCAGTCTCAATTAGCTTGGCTAGGCCGCATCGCTCCGGAGAAAGGCTTAGAAGATGCAGTAGCAGCAGCAAAAATTACAGGCATTCCCCTGAAAATTATGGGCAAAATGCAAGATGAGGATTATTGGCAAAAAATTTGTGCAGATTACCCGGATGCTCCGGTAGAATATTTAGGATTTTTGACAACAACCCAAATGCAAGAGCAAGTCCGGCAGTGCCGAGCATTGTTGATGACGCCGCGTTGGGTGGAAGCTTTCGGAAATGTCGCGATCGAGGCTTTAGCGTGCGGTGTGCCTGTGATTGCTTACGAGCGCGGGGGACCGGCGGAAATTGTTAGAGACGGACTGACGGGCTTTTTAGTGGAGCCTGATAGCGTAAATGGCTTGGTAGGTGCGATCGCCCGCTTAGACCAAATTGACCGCAGCGCTTGCAGGCGACAAGCAGAGGTAGAATATTCTTTAGCAGCTTTGGGCGATCGTTGTGAACACTGGTTCCAATCTATCACTGCCAGTAGGGTGCGTCAGTAATAATACTGGCAAAATTTTACCAAGATTCGCTGACTGACGCACCTTACAAGTTTATTGAACAGCAATTCAAATCTATTCTAAAATTGAGTTAAATAAACTCTTAATCGATCACAAAAAAAGAAAACTGAAAAAACTATGGCGACCGAACGTTTAGTGCTTTTATCCAGTAGAGAAATTGAAAAAATGCGCCAAGCAGGCCGTTTAGCGGCCGAACTTCTGCTACATCTCGAACCGATGGTTAAACCGGGAGTAAGCACTCTAGAAATTAACGATGAAGCTGAACGGTGGACTTTGGCACACGGAGCAAAAAGCGCTCCGCTAGGCTATAAAGGATTTCCAAAATCTCTGTGTGCTAGCGTCAATGAAGTAGTCTGTCACGGCATCCCCAATGCGAAACAAATTCTAAAAGAAGGGGATATTATTAATATTGATGTAACGCCTTTAGTAGATGGTTATCATGGCGATACTTCCAAGACTTTTTTTGTCGGGAAACCTTCACCGGTAGCGAAAAAGTTGGTTGAAGTAACCGAGGAATGTTTAAGAAGAGGAATTGCGGAAGTCAAACCGGGTGCTCGTACCGGCGACATCGGTGCCGCGATTCAAGAATATGCTGAAGCACAAGGCTTTTCGGTAGTGCGAAATTTTGCGGGACACGGGATTCACCGAGTCTTTCACACTGAACCGGAAATTCTGCACTACGGCAAGCGGGGCACGGGAAAGAAGCTCAGACAAGGCATGGTTTTTACGATCGAGCCGATGATTAATGAGGGTACTTGGGAAGTGGAAATTCTCGCCGATGGTTGGACATCTATCACCAAGGATGGAAAACTTTCGGCTCAATTCGAGCACACTCTGGCTGTGACTGATTCTGGGGTGGAAATTCTGACTTTACCGTAGTAACGATTAACAAACAATCTGAAAAACTCACTCCTAAATCAATAATCAACCATATCCCGTAGGGGCGGGTTTTACCGACAATATCTAACGATTATCAACAATCTAGCTCGACCCGCCCCGCCACAACCGATAACCTACATCAACCTGAAATTTGCATCGAATCCGAAAATGTAGGTTTGTATTTATGGGTGGGTGGGGGCGGGTTTTTGAGATGGTCTGTTTCAGTCAGAAATTGTGTGTAAAATCCACCTCTACAGAATTACGCTCGATTCACGAAACACGATATAACTAATAACTAATAACAAATGACTGACATAAAATTTCTGCAACCAGGAGATTTGCTCAAAGTAATTGCCCCTAGTGGCACTTTGCGAGAATCAACCAATTTTGAAAAGGGTGTAGAAATTTGGAAATCTCGCGGCTATCGACTTGAATTAACACCGGGTTTTGACGATCGCTGGGGCTATTTGGCAGGTTCCGATGAAAACCGCGTCCGACAGTTAGCAGATGCCCTCAATGACCCGGATTGTCGCGGTATTCTCTGTGTTCGAGGCGGTTTCGGCAGCACTCGGCTTTTGGAAAAAGGAAATGTGGGAAAGGCAGAAAATTCCCAATTCCCAACTCCCGATTCCCATTCGCCGAAATGGTTAATCGGCTTTTCCGACATTACTGCTTTGCTGTGGAATCAGGCTAAATTGGGTGTTTGGGGCGTTCACGGGCCGATGCTGACAACTTTGGCTGCGGAACCGGATTGGTCTGTCGATCGACTTTTTGACTGCATAGAAGGTCGTCCCTTACAATCTTTGCAAGGTAAAGGATGGGGCAGCGGACAAGCCACCGGGCGGCTGTTTCCTGCGAATCTGACAGTTGCTTCTCATTTGCTCGGAACCCCGTATCAACCGGATTTGACCGGGGTTATTCTCGCATTTGAGGATGTTTCCGAGGCTCCTTACAGGGTCGATCGAATGCTGACTTTGTGGCGGATGGCGGGGGCTTTCGCTGGGGTGCGGGGCATTGCTTTGGGGCGCTTCAGTCGCTGCGAGATTGACCCGAGTATTCCCAGTTTTAGCATTGAAGAGGTTTTGCGCGATCGGCTGGGGGACTTGAATATTCCCATTGTCTCAGATTTGCCCTTCGGCCACGAGGGGGTTAACGCTGCTTTACCTATGGGAATCATGGCTTGTCTCGACGCGGAATCGGGATTGCTGATTTGCGGCGATAAATCGCAACTTTAGATTAGTGATTAACGTCTATAACTTTAACTTGAGATTTTGCACCCGCTAAATAGCCGGGTTGGGTAAGGTTGACACGGTTGGCAGAAATTACATTTAAAATGGATTGTGTATGCAAATGTCGGCGCCAAGAAAGCACAAAAATTTTAAAATTTTCGAGAGGTTGATATGAGAACGCACAACTTGTTAAACAGTATTGCGGCCACTGTGCTAGTTGCAGGATTGGCACTTACCGGGATTTCCTCAAGTGCAGTTGGCGAACAGATACAGAATAACGATCGCATAGATGGAGTAATTCGCCGCACTTCCCCGATTTACCGTTTCCGGAATATGTGGGTTCCGGGTTCTCCGACTGAAGAATTGCGCGGTCAAGAATACACATTCAGCGCTCGGGAAGGCGATAACATTGAAGTATTTTTAGACACAGATACAAGGAGCGGTTTTGCTCCCGTCATGGTACTGTTTTACGGAAACAACAAACAAGTCGCTTTTACGCAAGACCGTTCTTTTAATTATCAAATTCCCCGTAGTGGCGATTATAAACTGTTAGTGTTAGCAAAAGATGCTGCCAGAGGCGGTAGCTACACGCTGGAAGTTGCGGGAATTGAAGGGGGCGACAGACGAGCTCGCAATTCGCGGGACGATTGGTACACGAGGCGAGATGACGATCGATATGACGGTCAATATGACAGAGCACAGCTTCTGCAAGATGATTTTGGCTTGCGGTCTGTTGATTGTCGCGAGAGACGTTCTATGGTGAGAGTAAGGTTTGACGATGGTAACCAAGACTCGACTTACTGCGCTGTCCCGACTAGAAACTTTCCGGCGGGGGATTATTACTACAATTCGCGGACTAGAGATTTAGATTCGGCGAGGGTGGATAATAATAGGAGGTTCGATGAGCGCCGAGAGCAATGTCGGGTAGTGGTGGGCGGAGTGTGCGTAACGAGGTAAGTAGGTCAAGCTGTAGCGCGGGATCAGAAACCGGGTTTCTTCATAGAAACCCGGTTTCTTTGCGTATACACAGGATTTATACCAGTCCTTTATATACAGTCGATCTCTGGCCCTCGCCTAACTTTCTTTGGCAATGGCAAAATACACATTTGTACACACAACGATTTTGTCGAAAAGGACGATCGCACAGTGGTAAGCTACCAAAGGCATTGAAATATCTAAGGTAGAGAAAAGTTAAAATGTCGGCATTAAATGAAGTTCCCTTGTTGTTGCGGGCAGCCCGTGGCGAAACCCTAGACCGCCCGCCCGTGTGGATGATGCGTCAAGCCGGCCGCTACATGAAGGCTTATCGAGATTTGCGAGAAAAGTATCCCTCGTTTCGCGAACGTTCCGAAATTCCCGAAGTTGCGATCGAAGTTTCCCTCCAGCCGTGGCGCGCGTTTCAACCCGACGGCGTAATTCTGTTTTCCGATATTGTCACCCCCATGCCCGGTTTGGGCATTGACATGGACATCGCCGAAGGCAAAGGCCCGATTATCCACGCACCCATCCGCACTCAGCAGCAAATCGACAACCTGCAACCGCTGAACCCGGAAGAAAGTTTGCCGTTTATCAAAACCATCCTGAAATCCCTGCGCGAAGAAGTCGGCAACAAATCCACCGTGCTCGGCTTTGTGGGCGCGCCGTGGACGCTGGCGGCTTATGCTGTTGAGGGCAAAGGTTCTAAGGATTATGCCATCATCAAAAACATGGCATTTTCCGATCCAACTTTACTGCATCAGTTGCTGTCGAAATTCGCAGATGCGATCGCCGTTTACGTGCGCTATCAAATCGACTGCGGCGCGCAAGTAGTGCAAATGTTCGACTCCTGGGCCGGCCAACTTTCCCCGCAGGACTACGACACCTTCGCTCTACCTTACCAGAAACAAGTATTCGAGCAAGTCAAAAAAACCCATCCCGACACACCGCTAATTCTGTTAGTCACTGGAAGTGCCGGCCTCCTCGAACGCATGACAACATCCGGCGCGGATATCATCAGCGTCGATTGGACAGTTGATATGGCCGACGCGCGCCGACGTTTGGGCCCGAATATGAACGTTCAAGGAAATCTCGATCCGGGCGTGTTGTTTGGTTCTCAACCGTTTATTCGCGATCGAATTCTTGATACAATTCGCAAAGCCGGTCATCGCGGACACATCCTCAATTTGGGACACGGCGTATTACCGGGAACTCCCGAAGATAACGTGCGTTTCTTCTTTGAAACCGCAAAACAAGCCGACAAATTGCTTGCAGTTGCTGCTTGATTGGATTTTGATTTTAAAATCAGATCCAATCCGGTTAACTTCACCTGCACCTGATATTTGTAGGGAGACGGCAATGCCGTCTCCCTACCGTCAAAAAAAATATATGATCGGAGCGAATCCGGTTAATTGCACATTATATTTTTAGGGAGACGGCAATGCTGTCTCCCTAGCGTCGAAAAAGATTTTATAATCGGAGCGAATCCGGTAATTGTACATTATATTTGTAGGGACACGGCAATGCCGTGTCCCTAGCGTCGAAAAAGCGTCAAATCCTCCCTCTTCCCCTGCGGCAAAATGAACTCCAAAAAAATTTTTGTGACGGGTGCAAGTGGCTGTATCGGTCACTACATGGCCGAAACTTTGATTCAAGACACAAACCACGAACTTTACCTCTTAGTTCGCAACCCCGAAAACTTAAAATTTGACTGGAAAGCCCGCCCCGGCATCCATATAATACAAGGCGATATGCGAGATATCGATCGACACGCCGAACTTTTGCAAACAATTAATGTAGCAATTTTAGCGGCCACTGCTTGGGGAGGAACTCAAGAAGTATTTGACGTTAACGTGACCAAAACTCTGCACCTAATTCAACTACTTTCGCCACAGACTTGCCAGCAAGTAATTTATTTCTCAACGGCCAGCATTCTCGGTAGAGACAACAATTTGCTCAAAGAAGCCGGGGAACTGGGGACAGATTATATTACCTCAAAGTACAACTGCATGGTGCATTTGTCAGCTTTGACAAATGTGCCTCCGATTACGGCACTTTACCCGACATTAGTATTGGGAGGAGACGCAGAAAAACCAGTCTCTCACTTGTCTTCTGGTCTGCCACTTGTCGCAAAATGGATTGGTTTGATTCGCTGGTTTAAGGCAGATGGCAGTTTTCACTTCATCCACGGCGCAGATATTGCTAAAGTAGTTAATTATTTAGTTGAACATCCGCCTGCTTCCGAGGAACCGCGACATTTTGTGCTAGGAAATCCGGCGATTACAGCTAACGAAGTGGTAGAACAAGCTTGCAAGTATTTGAATAAAAACATATTTTTTCGGATTACTCTTTCAGCTTGGCTAGCTAATTTCTTTATTTGGCTGTTCCGAATTCAGGTTGCTGCTTGGGATAGATTTTGTATCAGCTATCGCCATTTTACTTATCAAAATCTTGTGAATCCTGAAAGCATAGGAATGCCCAGTTACTGTGGCACAGTTGCCGATATGTTAAGAACTAGCGGGATTCCCGGCAAAGATTCAAATTAGAAGGAAAAGGGAAGAGGGAAGAGAGAATGTGTACCTTACGAGATATATGTAGGGTGCGCCGAGGCGCATTTTACGAATAATGTAAGTTTTCCAAATTCTTTTTTGCCTTAGTCCCATGCTTTTTAAATGCGATTATCGTCAATTAAGGCTCAAATACGATAAGATATCAGCATTTGCAAACTTTAACAGGGAACTGCAAGCTAAAAATTGCGCTTATTTTGTTTGTCTTAGGGGGTGTCACCCCTCGTCAGATATTCGATCGAGTGCAAGATCGTAATTTTAGCATTAACATTAAGTCTTGAGAGTCGATCGAACTCTCAAACACGCCACCCCGATCGCAAGTTGTTTACTGATGTGAGGTTTAACATATAATGCGAGTTCTTCTAGTTTACCCCCTGTTTCCGAAAACATTTTGGTCTTACGAGAAAATCCTAGAATTAGTCGATCGTAAAGTGCTGCTGCCACCGCTGGGTTTGGTAACAGTAGCAGCTATTTTACCCCAAGAATGGGAATTTAAGTTAGTCGATCGCAACATCAGACAAATCACCGAAGCAGAATGGGAATGGGCAGAGCTCGTTATTCTCTCCGCAATGATTGTCCAAAAAGAAGATTTGCTAGACATAATTCGCGAAGCAAAACGGCGCGGTAAATCCGTAGCTTGCGGCGGGCCTTACCCGACTTCCGTACCCGAAGAACCTCAAGCAGCGGGCATAGATTACCTGATTCTCGACGAAGGCGAAATCACCTTGCCGATGTTTGTCGAAGCAATAGGGCGCGGCGAAAAAAGCGGAATTTATCGATCGGACGGCGTAAAACCCGATGTTACCACAACCCCAGTCCCCCGCTTCGACTTGCTGGAATTAGACGCCTACGACTCAATGTCGATTCAATTTTCCCGAGGTTGTCCTTTCCAGTGCGAATTCTGCGATATCATCGTCCTCTACGGCCGCAAACCCCGCACCAAAAACCCCCAACAATTGATCGCAGAACTAGACTGTCTCTACAACTTGGGCTGGCGGCGCGGCGTGTTCATGGTAGACGACAACTTTATCGGCAACAAACGCAGCGTCAAACTGTTGCTAAAAGACTTAAAAGTTTGGCAAGAAGAACACAAATTCCCGTTTACTTTCAACACAGAAGCATCCATCGATTTAGCCCAAGACCAAGAATTGATGGACATGATGGTTGCTTGCAATTTCAATGCAGTGTTTCTAGGGATTGAAACTCCCGATGAAGAAAGCCTGCAAATGACGAAAAAATTCCAAAATACCCGCAATTCCCTGATCGAATCCGTAGAGTTAATTGCCAAATCCGGTTTGCGAGTAATGGCCGGATTTATCATCGGATTTGACGGCGAAAAACCCGGTGCCGGTCAGCGGATTGTCAAGTTTGCCGAAGCAGCAGCAATTCCGAGCACAACCTTTGGAATGCTGCAAGCTTTGCCACACACGGCATTGTCCCACAGACTAGCAAAAGAAGGCCGGTTGCGCGACAAATCTGGCAACCTCAACCAGACTACTTTGATGAACTTTATCCCGACGCGGCCTCTCGAAGATATTGCCCGGGAATATGTCGAGGCATTCTGCGAAGTGTACGATGCTGAGAAATATTTAGACCGGACTTATCGCCACTTCTTGATGTTGGGTGCACCTACAGCAAATATACCTGCAAGAATTCCCAGTTGGATAGACTTGCGAGCACTGCTAACGGTGGTTTGGCGGCAGGGAGTCAAGCGCAAAACTCGGTGGAAGTTTTGGCATCATTTGTTCAGCATTTTCAAGCGCAATCCTGCGGTTTGGGATCACTATTTAACTGTCTGCGCTCACAACGAGCATTTCCTGGAATACCGCCAGATTGTGCGGGATGAAATTGAAGCTCAATTGGCTGACTTTTTGGCTAATGAGTCTCAAACTGTATATCAAGAACCAGTTGCTGTTGAGGAAAAGCAAGTGCAAGCGGTTTAGGGTTGGAAAATTCAACCGCAGATAAACGCAGACAAACGCAGATGAATGTAAGATTGTCTGCGTTTATTTTGTTTTTAATCTCGTTTCCAGGTTCTGGCTGGAAATGTCATATCCTGCGGCTCAGCAGCCTCTTGAGAGGAGGCGAGAGAGCCTTCTGAGGCCTTCCCAGTTTCTGACTGAAAAGGTGAAATACTACTATTGGCGGCAGCAGTTATTTCGGCAGATAGAGGCGTGAGCGCCCCCAAATATGAAAATCTAATTAGAAGCTCAAAAATATCAAAATATTGATCGCCCTCAACCCGCCATGTTAGGAACAAATCAACTCAGAACAGCCGCTCTCTTAGGACTCCTAAGCGGCCTTCTCGTTTTAGGAAGTTATTATTTAATCGGCAACGAGCAAGGACTTTACATCGGTTTAGCGCTAGCCGCCTTCTCAAGTTTTAGCTCTTGGTACTATTCCGACACGGCCGCGTTAATGGCTTACCGCGCTCAGCCGATCGCCCGCAGCGAAGCTCCCGAACTCTACGATATGGTAGCATCGCTGAGCGAAAAAGCCCAAATTCCGGTGCCGAAAATATTTCTAGTTCCCACTCAATCTCCGAACGCATTCGCCACAGGAAGAGACCCGGAACACGCGACAATAGCAGTTACTGAAGGCATCATGAAGGTGCTTTCTCGCGAAGAATTGGAAGGCGTTTTAGCCCACGAACTCACGCACATCCGCAACCGCGACACCCTCACTCAAGCAGTTGCAGGAACAATTGCCGGTGCAATTACATTTGTCGGGCGAATTCTTACTTTTGGAGCGCTTTACGGCCCGGTAACGCGGGATAGCAGACAAGGCGCGAATCCGTTTGGTTTGCTGTTTTTAATCATTTTAGCACCGCTATCAGCAACCGTAATTCAATTGGCGATTTCTCGAACGAGGGAATTTGCAGCCGACAGCGGTGCGGTGGAAATTACCAATAACCCGATCGGTTTAGCCAACGCCCTGCAGAAATTGGAGAAAATTGGTCATGAAATTCCGATGCACGGCAATCCTTCTATGTCGCCGCTGCTAATTGTGAATCCTTTTTCGACTAAAGGCTTGCAGTCACTTTTCCGCACTCACCCGCCGACAGAGGAGCGGATTCAACGCCTTTTGGAAATCGCGCAGCAGCAGCAAGGTACTCCAGTTATGGCCTACGTACCCGGAATTTAATCGATCGAAAATGCAGCAACACTATTTAGAAACCCGGTTGTTTGAAGCAGCCGGTTTTCTGTTTGTTTATAATGCTAACTGTATGGAGCGACTAATTCGATAGGTAGGGGCGATCGCTAGTATAAAACATTTGCCTTCTTCATGACCAAACTCGCTGAATTGGATAAGCATCAAAAGCCTCATCGCGACTAATCAAAACCAGCGAATGATTCATGGTCTGTGCTACCAGAATGCGATCGAAGGGATCTCGATGATGCAGAGGAAGACCTGCGTAAATCTCAGTGTCTTCAAGTGTAATTGGTAGAATTTGAGCGTTAATGTATTGCAATTCCTTCGGCAGGTCTTCAAATGGTCGATTCAGTTGAAGCTTACCGACATTAATTTTAATAGAGATTTCCCACAGGCTGGCAATACTAAAATATAAACCTGTTTTAGTATCGATCGCTTCTTTTGCTTTACTACCTAGATTGGAATCGCCAAGCAAATACCACCGAAAGGCATGAGTATCTAAAAGGGATTCCATGTTACATATATTCCTTTAAATCTTCTAGCGGTTCATCCAAATCATCAGACCTAACGATCTGACCGGCCCAACTACCATAACCATGAGGTTGTTCAATTTGTTCGGGAGATGATTCTGTTTTGGCGTGTTTTTCAAGTAGATATTTTGCATAATGCAATATCTCTTGTTTGAGAGATTCTGGCATCTTGACGAGAGTTTGAAAAATCTCTAGATCGATAGTCATGATTTCTGTACAAATTTTACTATGTCATATTCACCAATTATACTGTAATGGCAGTCTGAAGGTATTTGGTGCGAAGGGAGAGCGCCCTGTGATTGCTCTCCCTTAATACGATTACTTGCGATCGCACAAACGCGGGTTTGTTTGTTTGCCCTTGTCTGTTTCAGTCGGCTCATCTTTCTGCAACGCTGTCAGGATTTGAAAGCACAGCTTGAGCATAAACAGTAATCCGCCTGCTGTTGGATCGCACAAAGTTGCAAAGCCAACCACCGCAAACTCGATTATTTTGAGCCATTTCTTTTTGTTATAAGGTTTCATCTGTCACTCTCAGGTGTAAAAGGTTGACACTTTTAAGATTAGGAGTGGTCAAATAGAAAAAAAATTGCTAACAAATAGAAAGGCAGATAGAAATAAATAGAAATAAATAGATAATGGAGCTTAGTGAAAGGTGGATTCTCAGTTTAAATCGGTAGAAGAACAACTGTTTTTAGACGCGATCGCTCTCCAGCTCAACCTGACAGGCGATACACTAGCGACATTCTTGGCACGTTTTAATCGAAAAAATGCTGATAGAGAAAATGTGACTCTGGTAAGTTTTATTGCATGGAACAAGGAACCGGAAGATGCCTCTCAGAAACTTCAAGATGAATTAAAGAAAATTTGCAAAATCTTCGAGGATAATGGTGGCCCATCTAATAAACCCAAACGAGGGAGAGCAGCTAAAGGTCAAAGTCCGTGGGAGCAAGGGTATAAATGGCTCTGGGAATCTCGTTTTCCAGAATGGCAACGGCAAAATAATCAGCCATTCTCCTTACCAGGAGAAATATGTAGAAAGGGTCAAGCTAATATTGATGCGTTAGTTCAGCAGGTACGATCGCGCCTTCTGCCTTTCATCACTGCCCCACATAGCATCATCGGCACAATGCGGATGTTCTCAGTGAGTCAACCTGTGCCAGTGGACAAAATTTACATTGACCTGAATGTGTTAGAGCAAGTCAGTTCTTCACGTCATTTTTCTAACTGGCGGGGCGAATATGAACCAGGTAATCGCCAGGATTTCGATCGCCTGAGTTCGAGTCAGGTTAAACAGAAAGGAGTGGAGGCAATCTCAGTCATCAAAGACTACGCCAAATTGTTGGTGTTAGGTAAACCTGGAGCAGGAAAAACAACATTTCTTAAATCATTGGCAGTAAAGTGCATTCAGCCAGAGGAAGAATTTTTTGCTGATTTAGTACCGCTGTTTGTGGCGTTGCCAGAGTTTGCGAAAATGGTTCACAAAATGAAAACGTCGTGGAATCTGTTGGATTATTTGGCTAAGGAATTGGCAAACCAATCGAACGGGTGCGATGCAAATGCCAAAGAGATTTTAGTGCAGGGAAGATCGTTAGTATTGCTCGATGGCTTAGATGAAGTGCCTTCAGAGGATATCGAGAATGTGATTGATGCGGTACGAGAGTTTGGTGGATACGGCAACAACCGATTGGTCATTACCTGCCGAACCCAGAGTCAGAAAGAGCTAGAAGGTTTTACGGATGTCGAAGTCGATAACTTTACGCCTGAACAAGTAGATCGATTCGTGGAAAATTGGTTCAAGATAGTCGATTCAGGTGCTCAGGCATCCCTTGCACCTCAATTACAGCAGCAACTTCGAGCAGCAGAGAACAAAACTATTGCAGAACTAACCGTTACACCCGTACTGTTAAATTTGATTTGTGCAGTTTTTAGGGATGAACGAGGCAACCTACCTAAGAAGCGTTTTCAGCTTTATGAAAAAGGCATACGTCAGTTATTGGAGCGACTGAAACGAATGCCAAGCGATCGGAAATTAACCATTGATATCAAAGAGGAGTTTATGGCAGAATTAGCAGTAATGCTATTTGAGAAAAATGACTACTTCCCAGAAGAACAAACTCTAGAGAAATTCATTGGTAACTATTTTAAAGTGGAACGTTCTACTGCCAGAAACATTATGAAAATATTCGAGACAGAAACCGGATTACTGATCGAGCGCTCGGCCGGCTATTGGTCATTTTCTCATCTGACGTTTCAAGAGTATTTGGTGGCCAAGTGGTTTCATGCTCATACAGGGTTAACAGGTTTGGTCAACGCTACTACAGATCATTATTGGCGTGAAGTTTTCATATTAATGGCTGAAATGTCATCAAATCTCGAACAATTTCTACTAGCACTGAAATCAGAAATAGATTTACTATCTAATTCAAAGCCTCTACTAACGAGTTTTCTTGGATATATCGAAGGTAAATCTTTAATTGTACAAACTGAACTTAAAATCCCATATAGTTTAGCAATTATTCGGACATTCTATTTTGAAAAATGTCTATTATTTGTTTTACGTCAGACTGGGTTATCAATCCACGCTGGATTCAAGAGTGGGGAGCCTATCCTAGATGTCATGGCTCTCGACAGCACTCTTATCCAAACCTTTATTTCGGGACATATCTGGATAGGTGGTCGAGACCGCTTTCATGGCGAGATGAAAAATAGAATTTCCAATTTTGTTAAAGTATTCGATGTTAATGCTTGTCAAAACGCTTATGAAGATAATCTTAAATATTTCCTTGAAGATTTACGAGATAGATTACCAAGTTCTGATGATGATTTAGATGGTTGCTTTAGCTGGTGGCAAGAAAACGGTTGTATGTGGCTCTCAGATATACATAATTTGATTAAATATCGTAATCTATTCTTGATTTTTGGAGAACAATGGAGTGAACAATATCAAAACTTGAGTGAAAAACATCTAAATTACTTTAGGAAGTATCATACGCTTAATTGGTTCCTAATCGATTGTTTGAACAGTGATACTTCAGTCAGTAATAATGTTCGGCAGGAAATTGAGGAAACATTACTTTTGCCAAGCCAGCACAGAAAATGACACGATCGCGTTATCTGTCCGTAAGTCGTAAAATATCAAAAAACGCAGATGATTTGGACTCATCTGCGTTAATATACGGTTTAATTCAACCCTTTTAAACTCAAGCCGCAGCCTTATCTAAATGCCGCACTTCAGCGAGTAATTTGTGCAAAGCCTCACCTTCAACTACTTCAGTTTCCAAAAGTTGCTGCGTGATTGTTTCCAACAATTCCCGATTGGCTTTCAGAATATCCAAAGCTTGCTGATGTGCAGTTTCGACGATTTCTTTGACTTCTTGGTCGATCGCCTCAGCAGTCTGAGCACTTACCGCACGGCGGGCATTTCCCATACCGTCATTGAGGAACATTGCTTGTTGACCCCGATCGTAAGCTAGAGGCCCCAAAACCTTACTCATCCCGTAAGTCGTCACCATCCGTTCAGCTAAATCAGTCGCCCTTTGCAAGTCGTTTGAAGCGCCGGTAGTAATGCTGCCAAACACGACTTCCTCAGCCGATCGCCCGCCCAGCAAAGTTGCAATTTGACCCCGCAACTCCGATTCATCTAACAAGAAACGGTCTTCAGTCGGTACTTGCAACGTGTAACCCAATGCAGCCATACCGCGCGGGACGATCGAGATTTTTGACACTTCGCCGCCGCCTGTCATCGCAGCACCCACCATCGCGTGCCCGACTTCGTGGTAAGCTACAATCTTTTTCTCTTTTTCGTTGAGCACGCGGCTTTTCTTTTCCAAGCCAGCGACAACGCGCTCAAACGCCTCATAAAAGTCTTCCTGTGCTACAGTTAGGCGTTTGTTGCGAGCAGCTAGCAAGGCAGCTTCATTGACCAAATTTGCCAAATCTGCGCCCGAAAAACCGGGGGTGCGAGTGGCGACCGCCTTCAAGTCAATATCCGGGCCCAACTTCACTTTTTGAGAGTGAATGTTCAAAATTTCTTCGCGGCCAGATAAATCCGGGCGATCGACTAAAACTTGGCGATCGAAACGGCCAGGGCGCAACAAAGCAGCATCCAAACTTTCTGGGCGGTTAGTTGCAGCCAGCACAATTACCGTAGTATTGCCCGCCGCAAAACCGTCCATTTCAGTTAATAATTGATTGAGAGTTTGTTCGCGTTCATCATTCCCACCGAAGCTAGCGTTACTGCTACGAGATTTGCCGATCGCGTCCAATTCATCAATGAAAATAATACAAGGAGCCTGTTTCTTAGCCTGCTCGAATAAATCTCTAACTCTTGCAGAACCAACACCTACAAACAGTTCCACAAACTCGGAACCCGAGATGCTAAAAAACGGTACGCCAGCTTCACCAGCCACTGCTTTTGCTAACAGGGTTTTGCCAGTTCCCGGAGGCCCGACTAACAGCACGCCTTTCGGAATTCTCGCGCCAATTGCCGTAAAGCGATCGGGAGTTTTCAGGAACTCAACAACTTCGACTAATTCAGTTTTAGCCTCTTCTACTCCAGCCACATCAGCAAAAGTAATTTTCGCCGATTCGCCTTCTACATAGACCTTAGCTTTGCTTTTGCCGAGCGACAGCGCACCCTGCGGCCCGCCGCCCTGCCTGTTCATGAAAAATTGAAAAATGGCCACAAAAATCAGCGGCGGAACCACCCAGCTTAAAACACTGCCGATCCAGCCATTTTTGGAAGGAGGAGTTGCCGCAAATTCAACGCCTTTTTCTTGCAAAAGTTTAGGAAGTTCCAGGTCAAAAATCGGCGTAGTTGACAGCACTTGACCGGGTTGATCGCCTTCGCCTTTGAGTTGGTAGCGAATTTCATTTTGACCTACCGAAGCTCGCACCACATCTTGTTCTTGAACCTGATGGACAAACAAGCTGTAAGGCACTTGCGGAATTTGTGGCCCGAACAAATTCGGCAAAAAGATATTCGCCAGCAGAAAGAGACTTGAGAGCAATAACAAAATATTGCTAATTTGCCGAAAACGAGGTGGTTGGGGCTGGTCTTTAATTGCCATTGATAAAAGTCATCCTGTGATTTAAAGCCGTCTTATTCATTTATTTTCTCATCAACTACCCAACCACTGTCAAGCGGATTCCCTCACTTGATGGATGGGTAAACCAGCCACTGTTGCTTTGATAAAATTCAAAACTAACAATAATTGGATGGTGATCTTCGGTGCACCTTACCTCTATCGAGGGTGAGCATTTCGCACCTAATTACCTTGGTGTAAGGTGCGAAATGCTCACCGAATATTTATGCGGAAATACGCACCGAATATTTATGCGGCTTCTGGGTTTAACTGAATCATTTCCCAAGTGGTATAAGTGCCGATCGCACCCCAAATCACGTAAGGCAAAAGTAACAAAGCCGCTGTTTGAGAAATCGACAAAACAGCCAACGTCAACACAGCTCCCACAATCTCGCCAGCCCCTCCCAAAATCGTCCCTACTTTCAGACTTTTGGCTCTGAGAGTAGCAGGAATATAAGCAACTGTTACAATTTCTAAAAGCAAGTACAATGCCATCAGCAGCCAAGTTTTAAGGCTCCCTGGATCATGTTCCCATACGAAAGTAGCGCTGCCGGCCCCGCAAGCAAAAATCACCGTCCAAATTAACGGAATAGCAGGCTCAAAAAACATCCAATCCGGTCTTTCAAGTTTGACTGCCCAGTTAATATCGCGCAGTTTAAAAAACAGAGTACCGAACGCGACTGAGAAAGTCACGCCGCCGATAATCATCCAAGATTCAATCATGGTTTTCAACTTTCCAATTGCTCGATCGCTCATTAAGTCGATCGTGTCAAATCAAAGCCGAACTTTGATCCGCCTTTAGTAATAACTTTTGTAAAGCGCGACGCAATTATCGCTAACGGCCCGACACATTCTTAGCAAACTCATCGCGTCCAGACACCAAATTAGCTGGAACGCCGTTAGGGTAATTTTGCGCGATTAAAGCTTGCAACTTTTGAACTCGGTTTTCAGGATTCGGGTGAGAACTCAAAAACTCCGGCGGCGCTTCGCCCTTCCTAGCAGCACCGAGGATTTGCATCACCTCAACAATACCTCTAGGATCGTAACCCGCTTCCGTTATAAACCGAAAACCGAGCTGATCGCTCTCAAGTTCGTCGGATCTACCGTACCGCAAACCGACCACTTGATTGACAGCTTGAGCAATTAATGCTGCCTGCTGCCCGCCCCCGCGCTCGTCGCTAGTAGCCACCCCAACCGCCGTTACCAAAGACCTGCCCAACTGCTGCTTTGCCAAGTGTTCTGCACCGTGTCGGCCCACCACGTGACCGGCCTCGTGCCCCAGTACAGCAGCCAACTGAGCCTCCGAATTCAGGCGCTGCAGAAGTGCAGCGGTAATGAAAACTTGGCCCCCCGGTAAAGCAAAAGCATTGACAGTTTGGGCGTCTCGCAGGAGGTGGAATTCAAACGGATAACCCGCTTGTTTCGCCGCCGAACCGTTGACTACTCGTGCTCCTACTTGATCGACATACTGCTGAATACTCTGGCTGGGATAAAGCCCCCCGTGCTTGGCGGCCATTTGATCCCGCGCCTGCAATCCCAAAACTATCTCTTGGCGGGGAGAAAGCTGCACTCGCTGTCTCTCTCCAGTTACCGGATTTTGTACGTCGTTTGTAAAATAGGTAATTGCTCCAAAAAATGCCATTAATAGCCCGATCGCGGCCCTGAATAAAAATTTTGTCACAGACTTTTACCTAAAAAGTTTCGCGATTATATTACTATGGTGACAGCTCTCTCGACATCTGTCTGAAGTATCAAGAATAGAAAGTTGTTAGAGTTTTTTGAGATTATTTCCGAACAAGGCTTTTTTAAACGAACCGCGAAGACGCGAAGGACACGAAGGAAGAGAAGAGAAGAAGGTTATAGAGCAATCCTAAATCATTTGTGAATTTCTTACTCCCTCCCCTTACCAAGGGGAGGGTTGGGGTGGGGTAAAAAATTTACGACTCTCCAAGGATTGCTATAGTTATTAAATCGGTTAAATCTATTGAATCCCTTAGACAATCCGTTGCCGAACTTTCTTCGCAATATGTTTCAAGCTACCCGCCGCCGCCTCGCTATTTGGTACACTGCCGTTACTGCTGTATTGTTACTTGTATTCGCCACTGGTTTCTATTTTTATGTCCGCACTACTTTGATCGATCGCATAGATGACACTCTTCATCACGTTGTCGAAGTAATAGAGCGAACTCTCGTTATCGAACCGCTAACTTTCCCTAATACGCAAGATAAAAATAAGTTGCAAGTTAATATTCAAGCCAGTTTTCGAGATAGCACCGATGCCGTAGAAGACGACCATATTGATTTAGAATGGTTCAGTCCTACAGGCGAATTGCTGTGGTCTACTTTATCGGAACCGCTGAAGATTCCGATTCATGCTAACCGCACAGGCGAAACAGTTTGGATAATTAATAATAAGTTGCAGTCCGATCAAAATTATTCCCTCAGACAAGTAACGCAGCGAGTAGAAAGTGGCCGCCAAGTTCTGGGATATTTGCGAGTCAGCCATCCTTGGTTTGAAGTGACAAAACCCATCCGCCAATTAATTCTCGATTTGATTTTGGGCGCGGGTTTAACTCTAATTTGCGTTGCAGCTATTGGCTGGCTGCTGTCGGGATTGGCTATGGCACCGATACGGGAGTCTTACGGGCGTCTCAAACAGTTTACCGCTGATGCTTCTCACGAACTCCGAAATCCGATCGCCACTATTCAAACTAACGTCCAAGTAGCTTTGGCCGAACCGGATATCGAACCGCAGCAGCATCAACAGCTACAAGTTATCGAACGCCTCACGCGCCGTTTGGGGCGCTTGGTTGACGATTTGTTGTTTTTAGCCAGACAAGACAGCGGTATCGTTCAGCAGCAGTGGATTGAGGTTCCTCTCGATGCTTTGCTGATGGAGGTAATTGAAGAACAACTGGCGATCGCCACAACCCAAAATCTCTCTCTTTCTTTGGAAATTGTCGATCTGCCCAACGCTGAGGACAACTTTACACTGTTGGGTGACTGGGATCAACTAGCCCGACTGTTTACCAATATCGTCAGCAACGCCGTGCAGTACACGCCCTCTGGCGGCGAAATTGAAGTAAAATTGCAACTTGCAGCTAAAAACAAAAGAAATTCGCCGATCTTAAATCCAGCGCTGCAAATCAAAGTAACAGACACCGGCATCGGGATTTCCGCAGAAGCCCTGCCGCATTTGTTCGATCGATTCTACCGCGCAGATCCCGCCCGCACCCACCGCAGCGCCGCCGGTTCCGGTTTAGGATTAGCCATCGCCAAAGCAATTGTCGAAAATCACCGCGGCCAAATCCGCATTGACAGCCAAGTCGATCGAGGTACCGCCGTTACCGTCACCCTCCCCGCCCACAAATCAGAAGCATCTCACCTCTAAAAATTCCTCTCTTCCCCTCCTCCTCTGCGCCCTCTGCGCCCTCTGCGGTTAAAAAAAAATCTACCCCTCAAGCCTGATTCTTCTTACCTCTGGCTCAAACCCACCTATTAAAATTCAATTCCCGCATAGATTAACATGAACTTTGTTGGAAAACCTCGATCGAACTTGTGAGGAGTTATTTATGTTTCGCCACAATCTACCGTTAAAAAAAATCAGCTTGCTAGCCGCCACCTGCGGAGGTTTACTCGTTAGTCTCGCAACACTTTCCCACGCCGGCGGCCCCCCGCCCCAACAAGGAAAACCCGTTTCCCAACCCGCAGAGACTCCCTCAGAGACTCCCGCAGCCACTGAAGAACCCGTCAGCCAACCAACTCCGGCTGCAAGTCCGGGCCTCAGCGGGATGCCATCTACACCCACAGACGCGCCTCCCCGCTTTCCCCTACCCAGTGCGCGAGTTACGCCTGCCGAAGGCGGGATAGTAATTAAACTGGTGAATACCACCAATGCTGTCATCAATTATCAAATCGTAGGCGTTACCCAGCCGCGCACTCTGGGCGAACAATCGGAAATTTTGCTTCAAACCCTCCCAGTGCCAATCACCCTCACTTACCAGCGCCCAGACGGCGGATTGGTGCTGGTTCGCCCCCAAGCAACCGCCATGCCGGGAATGTTGCAAGTCAGTTTCGGCGCGACAACTGAGGTGGCCGCTGATACAAAATCCCTGGAAATTCAGGAAGATGGGAGAGTATTTGTGAATTAGGTTAATTGGTTGACTGTTGACTGTTGACTGTTACCATTCGTGTCAACTTAAGACTAAAACCCATAATAAATATCGTTTATAGTTGAGTTTCGATCCCCCCTAATCCCCCTTATTAAGGGGGAGACAATAGTATTCTTACGTCGCCTCTAACTCCTATTTATAAAGGGGAAAGAGCATTCAAGTTCCCTCTTTTTAAGGGGAATTTAGGGGGATAGAATCTTCCATACAAACGAGAGATTATACACAGGATTTTAGTATTAGGTTGACACCAATAGGCTGTTAGTAATTCCCAATTTCCAATTCCTAATTCCCAGTCAACCGTCAATCGCCGAGTAACAACGGAGGTAACTTAGTAAAAGGTAAATCCTCGTTGATTGCATCAATTTCTTCCTGTTCTCTTTCGTTGATTTGACCGATATAAGACTTGAGAATTTGCGCCAGACGGTTGTTATAAAATCGGTGCAAACTATAATTTGGCGTAGCTGGAAAGCCGCGCCGTTTTTTGTGCCGTCCGCCGGCACCGGGATCGAAGCTTTGGATGCCCCGATCGATCGCCCATTCGATCGGCGTATAGTAACAAGCATCGAAGTGCAAGCAGTCGATTTCCTGCAAACTGCCCCAATAACGCCCGTACAGTCGATCGCCCTTATACAAACAAAAAGACATACCCACCGGCTGTCTCTCATCTTCCTTGTCGTAGGCGGCTACAAATAAAACTCGATCGCGATAATTGTGGTGCAACTGTTCAAAAAATCGCTTAGTCAGATACTTGCTTCCCCACCAACCAAATTTGTCGCAAGTATTCTCATAAAAAGCATACATTTGAGCAAACATGGCTTGGGGAATTTCATCGCCCGTCAGCGTTTTTATCAACAAACCAGCTTGGTCAACTGCTTTCCGTTCGCGTTTGATATTGCGGCGCTGGTTGGCATTAAATGCGCCTAAATAATTGTCAAAATTTTGATATCCTTGATTTTGC
Organism: Microcoleus sp. B3-A4; assembly: GCF_036705385.1. NCBI lineage: Bacteria > Bacillati > Cyanobacteriota > Cyanophyceae > Oscillatoriales > Microcoleaceae > Microcoleus > Microcoleus sp. B3-A4. The sequence goes on from NZ_JAUBUI010000047.1 coordinate 29,338, forward strand.
CAAATATAGCTGTGGTGTAGCCAACTGCTGAAACCGTGGCGTTCCATCCTTTCGCGCCATTCTGGATCGACATAAAGGAAATTGCAACCGGAGATATTGTGGCGATCGCAAAAATGGTCGATCGCGCTTACCATTACTCCGGTTAACTCGTCTTCATCTTCTCCCTCGGCAATCAAAAACCGATAGCCTTCAGCCGGAGTAAACGGCGTCATTCCCATCAATTTGGGATAATAGTGAACACCCAAACGTTGGGCTAAATCCGCCCACTGATTATCGAATACAAATTCCCCGTAACTGTGACTTTTGACATAAAGTGGCGCGCAAGCAATCAACTGTTTGTCTCGCCACACAGTCAAGTGATGCGGTAGCCAACCGGTTTTACCTGTCGCACTGCCCGAGACTTCGAGATTGTTAAGCCAATCCCATTCCAGAAATGGAGTTTTTAGTGGCATCGCCAAGGCATCCCACGATGCTTGCGGGATTTCGCCTATTTTGCTAATCCAGGCTACAGAATATTGAGGCTTTGGCTGTTTCAGCATAGGGAGACTTGTGCGTAGAGCGATCGAACTTCATTTAAGTTAATATAATTTCCCCTGTTCGACACTTGTTACCAGGCTCTGCCGGGAAACAGTTAAAATGCGGGACTATCGATCGACCCGATAATGCAAAAATACCTCTTGTCCCACCTGTTTAACCGCCAAAAGCTCCAATTTCGGAGCTAAATCCGCCAAAAAACCCTCTCCCTCAACAGCCGTCGGTGCATCCGCGCCACCCAAAATTAACGGGCACACCGTCAGCCAAAATTCGTCTACCAAGCCTGCAGCCAGCACAGACGCTACCAGTTTTCCCCCGCCCAGAATCGCCAAGCGTGTGATACCGAAGCTTGCTAGCTGTTGAAACGCATCAATCCAATCAATCTCTCCACCTGCGGTTTTCGCATAGATAATTTGATCGAATTGAGATGTTGCATCATTCTCAATAAGCCTTTTATGAACAGGCAAGATGCCTGTTCCACAAGAAAATTCATCTTTTGTGGAACGGGCATCTTGCCCGTTATTGAGAATGGTGCCAGATGTGCGATCGAACTTACTGTCTTTCGTCGGAACAGGTGACGGCAATGCCGTTTCCCTACAGTCTTGCCCCGTCAGCAACCAGCGAGGCACCGGTTGCTGGAAAAATCGCAAGTTTGGGTCAAATTGGGGCGATCGCGAACACACAATTTGCACCGGTTGTGGGGGCTTCCCTTGCAGTTCCCTCTGTTTGACCAATTCCGGCGAAATCACTCTCATCGTCGTCCCATAAGCCTGTAAAGTGCCGTTGCCGAACAAAACGGCGTCACTTGCTGCTACTTGCTGTTCGAGGTGGGCTTTGTCGTTGGCAGAACCGAATCTCGCGGGCGATCGTACTGCATCTGCAATTTTACCGTCAGCACTGATCGCCAGTATTACTGTTGCGTGAGGTCGAGTCATTACTTATCAGAATTTCGCAGAACTTTTAACTGTAGCAATTCACAACTATTTGTAAAGTTTGTTTTCAACTCGCTCGCACTGCTTTTATTTGACGGATAATGTGAGTTTATTTATTTTGCAACGGCAGCGATCGCCCTAGCAAAGTATTTACTTTTCTTTACAAACAGCAGACAAAAAACGGCGCGCGAGGTAAAAAATCCCTTGCAGACTTTAAATGCGCCGCGCGATCGACTAGAGTAAAAAAAATGGCTTGATCCGTTTATTCATCGCAAAGGAAAAAAAGCTCATGGTTCAACGCGGTTCAACAGTCCGGATTCTCCGCAAAGAATCCTACTGGTATCAAGAAGTGGGCACCGTTGCTACGGTAGACCAAAGCGGCATTAAATACCCAGTTATCGTTCGCTTTAACAGCGTAAATTATGCAGGCGTCAACACCAACAACTACGCCGAAAGCGAATTAGTGGAAGTGGCAGCACCCAAAGCAAAAGCGAAAACAGGGACTCCAGTAGCTTCCGGCGGCAAACAAACCACGCTCGACGAGAAAACTCGGCAAACCGGCCAGGGTAGCCCCTCGCAGCAGCCGAAAACTACCGCGGACAGCAAAGCGGGCTCCGAAACCCCCGGCACCGTCCAAGGTTCGCCTCAAGGTCAAGGAACAGAACAACGCTAATTGTGCCAGAACTGCCAGAAGTTGAAACTATTTGCCGGGGTTTGAATCAAGCAACCCTCGATCGAGAAATGTTGGGCGGGGACGTGCTGTTAAACAGCACGATCGCCCGCTCAATCTCTGCGACCGATTTTTTGACACAACTCAAAGGAAAGTCGATCGCCCGCTGGTACAGACGCGGCAAATATCTACTGGCAGAACTATCTCAATTCCCAGAAGGAGAAAGAGAGAAAGGGAAAGGGGGAGAATTTAGAGATCAAACTCCAAGCTCTTCCCCTCTTCCTTCTTCCTTGCTCCTTCCTTCAAAAGCTGGCTGGTTGGGCGTTCATCTGCGGATGACGGGACAACTGCTGTGGGTGAACAGATCCGAACCCCTGCAAAAACACGCGCGAGTGCGACTGTTTTTTGAAGGAAACCAAGAACTGCGGTTTGTAGACCAGCGCACCTTCGGGCAAATGTGGTACGTGCCCGCAGAAACCGAGGTTTCGGGCACTGTCATCGGTTTGAAACTCTTAGGCCCCGAACCGTTTTCCGACGAGTTTACAACAGAATATTTGACCCGCAAGCTGCACCGGCGGGGGCGACCCATAAAAACAGCTTTGCTAGACCAGGCACTGATAGCTGGTTTGGGCAATATTTACGCAGACGAAACTTTGTTTTTGTCGGGAGTGATGCCCACAACTCTGTGCGCGGATTTGACCGCAGAGCAAATTGGGCGCATCCATACAGCTATTATTCAAGTTTTACAGAAGGCGATCGAATCCGGCGGCACGACTTTTAGCAATTTTCTCAACGTCCAAGGTGTCAACGGCAACTACGGCGGCGTCGCTTGGGTGTACAATCGCGCCGGTCAACCCTGCCGCACTTGCTCCACAACCATCGAACGTATAAAATTAGCAGGGCGATCGACTCATTTTTGCCCCGCCTGTCAGCAATAAGCAGAAGGAAGTTCGGCAACGGATTAGCTTTCTTCGGATGTAACGGATGTCAGGAAGAAGGCAGAAGGCAGAAGAGGGAAGAAGGCAGAAGAGGAAAGAAGGAAGAAGGAAGAACGGATATCTTGTACCCTTGTCAATAAGGCTGTCAGGGGCGGGCGGGGCACCGAGCGCCCAAGAATATTGAACTATGGTGGAACAGGTGGGAAATCCTGTTAAGCGAGAATGGTGCCAGATGTCAGAAGAAAGAAGAAGTCCTTTCCAGCCAAATCTAGATTAAAATTTGTATAGTTTTTTAAACTAAACAAAGCAAGTTATGGCAATCAAGAAAGGCAGTATAGTTCGCGCTGTACGCGAAAAATTGGAAAACAGTCTAGAAGCCAAAGCCAGCGACCAGCGCTTTTCCTCGTATATATTTGAAACAAAGGGCGAAGTGATGGATGTTCGCGGCGACTACGCCTTCGTCAAATTTGGCAAAGTACCCACCCCCAATATTTGGCTGCGGGTAGACCAACTCGAAGATTTTAACTAACTCACCAAAACTAAACATCACTGTTCTTAATGTAGCGAAGGGTGCACACCGCGCACCTTTCCCCAATTAAGCTCATTGCTAAAATCTAAAATCTAAAATCTAAAATCTAAAATCTAAAATCCAATGAATTCTCCATCAAACCGCGTATCAATTATTGGTGCAGGCAAAGTCGGCAGCACCTTAGCCCAGCGAATTGCCGAGAAAAATCTGGCAGATGTAGTATTGCTAGATATTGTTGAGGGTTGGCCGCAGGGCGTTGCTTTGGATTTGATGGAAGCCAGGGGAGTGGAACGCCACGATCGCCAAATAGTCGGTACAAATGATTATACAGATACCACCAACTCAAATATTATAGTAATTGCCGCCGGAGTGCCGCGCAAACCCGGTATCAATCGGGAAGATTTAATTAAAATCAATGCTCGAATTGTCACCGAAGCCACAAAACAGGCGATCGAGCATTCTCCCGAAGCAATCTTAATCACAGTCACAAATCCCCTAGATATCATGACTTATTTAGCGTGGGAAGCAGCGGATTTGCCAAAACACCGAGTCATGGGTATGGGGGGAGTTCTCGACTCCGCCCGCTTTGAAACTTTTATAGCAATGGAATTGGGAGTTTCAATTGCTGAAATCAATGCAACTGTCATCGGTTCTCACGGCGATTTGATGGTTCCTTTACCTCGCTATTCTACTGTCAACGGTATTCCCATCAATCAACTTATGGATGCTGGGGCGATCGAGCGACTCGTACAGCGAACTCGCCACGGCGGCGCAGAAATTGTAGAATTGATGAAGACTGGTAGTGCTTATTTTGCTCCCGCATCTGCTGTCTGTTTGATGGTAGAATCTATTTTATTTAATCAGTCGCGACTCTTGCCTTGCTGCGTTTATTTGCACGGCGAATACGGCGTGCAAGATATCTTTTTAGGCGTGCCCTGCCGCTTGGGATCTCAGGGAGTCGAACAAATAGTAGAACTTGAACTCAGCGATACTGAAAGAGCCGCTTTTATGGAGTCGGGCAAATTGGTTGCCCAAAATATTGAGGAAGCGAAGGCAATACTGAAAACGGCTTCTTAAGTTTGTAGGATTTCGTCGATAAGAGCAGCCTGATCGCCACTTCAATATAATAATTTATATCGAGTATGACAGTACGATCGCTCGGTCTGAAATAGGCTGACTGGCTCTCAATTGCGCTTTTATAAATATCATTTTAAATGCTTTTTATGCTGCATTTTAAAACCCTAAAAATGGCAGCAAGGAACCGTTCGATAAACTGAAATTTTTATTATATCAACTCCGGTAGCATCGGAATTAATATTACCCGCAGTCAGGACACGGCTTGACCTAAGTCCCTACAATTAATCGGGGTAGGGACAGGCAAAGCCGTGTCCTCGGTATCATTCCGATGCAACCGGAAACGATATTATCCAAAATTTGGTAAAAATGGCAAAACTGGCAAAAGCACTTGAACTTTTTCTCCCCGAAAACAACCTCGGAATTTCTCTAAAAAGCCAAGTAAAAATTTAGCCTTTCTTTACTACTAAACCGACAGCAGAAGCCATCGGTTTTGGATTGTCTCTGGCTCGCGATATTATGACCCGACAGCAGGGTGGCACTTTAAATATACAAAGCGCAATGCGAGTTTATACGCAATTTATCATTACTTTGCCCAAACTTTAACCTCGCGATCCCCATTTCTGTTCATCAAGCTTGAAAGACCTTGACTTTAGTCAAAAATGTGATACCCTAAATCTTAGTATTATCTAAAAATTTCTACACTTCTCAAAAAATGCAAAAATTGGGTAAAAACTGTTCGTAAAGCGAAGCTATCCCGAACCCGGGTGCGTTCGGTGAAGGGTAGGGAATCGCCCTTGAGTTCAGCCAATTTAACCATACCCTGCAACTACCTCAAGTGTTTAACTTAAAACTGATCTCTGCTGCGGTGGATTTTAATAAGTTTAAAAAATCAAATCGATAGCATAAAACAATTAGAAGGTCAGGAAAATTCTCTTAAATATCGGATTGCCCGAAAGTCTGTATTAAATTAAATTTAGGACAGATAAATCGAGAATTAGCGAAAACCATAGAAAAGGCGAGCGCCTAAATTTAAACAAATTTTCATACAGGCGCTCCCAACAGCATATTCGATCGCCCAACCAAGGAAATTATAGATCGAGTTGGTCGTAATAATAAAAAGGTGACAATTGCAACCGAAGGCGAGCGAAAAAAATGTCAAAATTAGTCAGTATGCTCCCTAGGCTCCTGGCATGAAATGCTGTTTCTTGTTTCCACTTTCGGAACTTCCCTGACTTAATTACCTTAAGAAACCGGGTTTATGTTTAAGCTTTGTTGCCATTTTTCTCAATAATTGCCAATTGATTAAGTAACAAATTATGCCATTTTTTCAGTAAATATACAGGCTCTAACATGGTCGATTGACCATTCAATCTAGAAAAAATACGGAAATGCAGCGCGAGTAGCTGCTAAGTGCTAGCAGAAGGAGGAGAATATGTTCTTTGCCTTTTTGAGTTACCAGGCTCAACTTGCAAAGCGCTATTGAGATGTCATGAACCTTGATAACAAACCGCAAAATAACTAAAGAAAAAGCATTATGTTTCATGAATACCTGTATCACGAAGTCAGCAACCTGCGCGAGAAACTAGCTCACCTAGAAAGACAAACGCAGTCTCAAACCTGGTTTAAAAAGCTGCAAGCGCTGATGGGAGTTATTTCCAAAATTCGTGAATCCCTAGACTTAGAAACAATATTCAAAATCACAGCCACCGAAGTTCGGCAACTCCTAAATGCCGATCGAGTCGCCGTCTACCGCTTTCTTCCCGAATCCGAATGGAATGAGGGCGAAGTAGTGTCCGAAGACGTACTGCCCCAATACAGCCCATCTTTGGGAGCAAGAGTCCGCGACTACTGTTTCGGCGAACAATTTGCCGCCAACTATGCCAAAGGATACGTTCAAGCAGTCACGGATATTTACAAAGCCCGGTTGAGCCCTTGTCACCTCAAAATCCTCAAGCGATTTCAAATCCGAGCCAACTTAGTCGTACCGCTGCTGCAAGGGCAACACCTGTGGGGATTGCTGTGCATTCACTCCTGCGGTCAACCCCGCCAGTGGCAAGAAGACGAAATCGAATTTGCCAGACAAGTAGGCGACCATTTAGCAATTGCCATCCACCAAGCCGAACTGCACTTGCAAACCCAAAGGCAAATAGCACAAATCGAAGCGGCACAGCAGAAACTCCGCGACAGCGAGGAAAAATATCACCAAATTCTCGATTCGATCGCCGATATGGTATTAGTCAAAGGCCCGAAATCCAAAATTGTTTGGGCAAATCAAGCATTCCGCGACTATTACGGCATGACTCAAGAGGAACTTCAAGACATCGTAGACGCACCTTTCGCCGATCCCGACAATACCCTCCAGTACATCAAAGATGACGCCTTCGTATTTGACACCGCACACACTCTGCAAATTTCCGAAGAACCGGTGACGCGGAACGACGGAGAAGTGCGGCTGTTCAGCACTGTCAAAACACCGATCCGCAACGCAGACGGCCAAATCGTCATGACTGTCGGCGTCTCCCGCGACATGACGGAACGCAAAAAAACAGAAGAAGCCGTCAAAGCCAGCGAAACTAAATACCGCAGCCTGGTAGAAACATCTCAAGACATGATTTGGTCTGTCGATGAGATCGGGCGCTACACCTTCGTCAACCCAGCAGTTAAGTACATCTACGGTTACGAACCAGAAGAAATGATCGGTCGGCCGTTCTCCGACTTTACGACACCAGAACAAAGCCAGAAAGATTTAGAAGTTTTCGCCCGCCTGTTTGCCGGAGAATCAGTTTTCCAGTACGAAAGCACCCACATCGCCAAAGACGGCAGCATGAAACATTTGATGTTTAATGCTATCGCCCTCTACGACGAAACCGGAAACTTCCTCGGCACCACCGGTACAGCCACCGACATTACCGATCGCAAGCGAGCAGAAGCAGCCTTACAACACGCCAACGCAGAACTAGAGCGCAGAGTAGAAGCACGCACGGCAGAACTGCGCCAGACTTTTGCCGCCCTCACGGCCAGCGAAGCCAGGTTCCGGACGATCGCGGCCACCATCCCCGGAGCTCTGTTCCAGTTTTGCAACCGGGACGGAGTTTGGCAAGTTGACTACGTTAGCGATCGCATCTTCGATCTCACGGGCGTCACAGCAGCAGAAATGACGCGAGACTTAAATACATTCATTTCTCGCATCCACCCCGAAGACTCGGAAAGCCACCTCGCTTCCGTCAACGAAGCCGTAGAAAATCTTTGTCCCTGGCACTACGAAGGGCGGTTAGTCAAGCCCGACGGCGAGATTCGCTGGTGGCAGGGCGACTCAATGCCCACCCGCAGCGAAACCGGCGACGTAGTATTTTGTGGCGTTTTGCTCGACATCACCGATCGCAAAGTTGCCGAAACCGCCATCCGTAACAGCCAGCGGCAGCTACAAGAAGCCCAGAGACTCGCCCACGTCGGCAATTGGGAACTCGACGCAGCCACCGAAACCCTCACTTGGTCGGAAGAACTCTTTCGCATCTTCGGACTCGAACCGGCTGAAAGTGCGCCCAACATAGCCGAACAGGTAGCTCAGATTCATCCAGAAGATTTGGAATTGTGGCAAACTCAAGTGCAGCGGGGACTCGCAACAGGCATCCCTTTTGATTTTGACTTTCGCCTTTACCGTCCCGACCGCATCTTGCGACACGTGAACGCCGTGGGCAGAGCCGAAACCGATGTGAACGGCAAGGTGGTAAAACTGTTCGGTACGGTGATCGACATTACCGATCGCAAGGCCGCCGAAGCAGCACTACGGCAAGCAACAGTCGAGTTAGAAGATAGAGTGAGCGATCGCACGGCCGAACTTTCCCAAGCAGTCACCCAATTAGAACAAGAAATTGGCGATCGAAAAGAAGCAGAAGCAGCGCTGCAAGTTTCCGAGCAAAACCTGCGAACCATATTTAACAATGTCTACGATGCTATCTTCATTCACGATTTAGAAGGCAACATTCTTGATGTCAATAATCGAATGTTAGAAATGTATGGAGTGAGCCAGGAACAAGCAACAAAATTATCAACTAAAAATGACTATTCAAGCGACGACAATCCCGTCGAACAAATGGAAGAACTTTGGGAAAGAGTATTAGCAGGCGAAACAGGTCGCGTGGAATGGAAAGCGAGGCGTCCCAACGACGGTTCAACTTTTGATGCAGAAGTTGCCCTGTCCAGAATTCATCTCAACGGCAATCTCAGCATCATTGCCAACGTCCGAGATATTAGCGATCGCAAACAAGCAGAAGCAGAACTGCAACAGGCTCAACATTTTATGGAATCCGTGCTCAAAACCATACCCGTCGCAGTAGTTGCCAAGGAGGCCCAAGAACTGCGGTTTGTACTGTGGAACCCGGCCGCCGAAGAGTTGCTTGGTTTCAGTGCAGCAGAAGTTATCGGCAAAAATGATTACGACTGTTTCCCAAAAGAACAAGCTGATGTTTTCACCGCCAAAGACCGGGAAGTTCTCAACTGCGGGCAAATTGTAGACATCGCCGAAGAAGAGATTGAAACGGGTCAAGGAGAATCGCGGATATTTCACACCAAGAAAACAGCAATACTCGATGCTGATGGCAAACCGCAATATCTATTAGCTATCACCGAAGACATTACCAATCGCAAGCTAGCAGAAATTTCCTTGAGGCAATCGGAAGCCCGACTCAGACAGCAAGCCGAGCGAGAAAAATTGCTCAACAACCTCACTACTCAAATCCGCAATTCCCTCGACTTCGACAGCATCGTTACAGTCGCAGTTAAGGAAATTCGCGCTTTCCTGCAGATCGATCGTTGCAATTTTGCCTGGTATCGCGACGACGGAGAGGAGCCTTTCTGGGAAATTATTAAAGAATCTCGCCTTCGGGAACTTCCCGATTTAACAGGTAGCTATCAAGCTTCCGACTTCGGTCCAGTGGGAGAAAAAGTATTGCAGATGGAAATGCTGCGGGTGGATGATGTCGAAACAGTCGCAGATCCTGTTTGGAAACAAATCGTTCGATCTATGGGCTACCAATCTGTATTAATCATTCCCATGCAGGCACTTTCTGGGGTAATAAGTGCAGTTAGCTGCTGCTCCTGCTGTTCTGTACGACCCTGGAGCGACAGCGAAGTAGAATTGTTGCAAGCGATTACAGTTCAATTGGCGATCGCCCTCAACCAAGCCGATCTTTACGCCCAAACTCGCAATAAAGCTCTCGAATTAGAACAAACCTTGCAGAAATTAACCAGCACTCAATCGCAGTTAATTCAAAATGAAAAAATGTCGAGTCTGGGTCAACTTGTGGCAGGAGTCGCCCACGAAATCAACAACCCAGTTAACTTTATTTACGGCAATCTCACCCACGCCAACGACTATACCCAAGACTTGCTACACCTGATCGAACTTTACCAAAATCACTATCCAGATCCAGTCCCGGAAATTCAAGCAGAAGTAGACCATATTGAACTCGAATTTTTGATGGAAGACTTGCCAAAGTTGCTTTCTTCAATGAAAGTCGGTGCAGACAGAATTCAACAAATTGTTGCTTCTCTCCGCACATTTTCCCGCATGGACGAAGCGGAAATGAAAGCAGTCAACATCCACGACGGCATAGATAGCACCCTGATGATTTTGCAGCATCGGCTCAAAGCTAAACACAATCATCCCGAAATTGAGGTGATTAAAGAATACGCTCAACTGCCCTTAGTAGAATGTTATGCCGGACAGTTAAATCAAGTATTTATGAACATCTTGAGCAATGCTTTGGATGCTTTGGAAGAACGGGATCTGCGCCGTTCTGCTGAGGAAATGCGGGAACAGCCCAGCCACATCCGCATCCGCACTGAAATATCGCCAGCGGGCAAGTTAATTATTCGGATTGCTGACAACGGGCCGGGAATACCGGAGACTGTCGGCACTCGGCTTTTTGACCCGTTTTTTACCACTAAACCTGTGGGTAAAGGCACTGGGATGGGCTTGTCAATTAGCTATCAAATTGTTACAGACAGACACAACGGGTCGCTGAAATGCACTTCTTCGCCGGGAAAGGGTACAGAATTGACGATCGAGATTCCCCTCAAAGCTAATTGTTAATGGGGAAGTTGTAATTGGCAATTGGCAATTGCGAAAGCGTTATTGTGCGTCAGTTTGGTAATTTTCAACCCGATCGAATTCGGTAGCATCGTCAGGCTGAAAATCCAGTCAATAGTCAACAATCACCGACGGTGCAACCGGAATTGATCGAATTTATCTGCGTTAATCTGTGTTTATCTGCCCTAATCTGCGGTTAAAAAAAGAAAATTTATTCACCGCAGATGACAAGAGATTAACGCGGATGCACGCAGATGCAGAGAATAGATATCTGAATAATTCCGATGCTAGCAGATTTCGTATAATCACCTAAAATCTAATTTTGATGCACCATTTATTCCCTGGTGCATCAGTTTTGAGATTGTGAGTTTGTAGCAAAAATGTCTTCACAGGGTGAGGCACCATTTACCAATCTGTACCTCACTCAGTCCATAATTGCTATATTACCGAGAGTTATCAGCATTTCGGTCACGGTGGAACTGTCCAAAGGTTTAGAAAACCAATATCCCTGAGCTAATTCGCAGTCGAGTTCTCGAAGCTGTGCTAACTGTTCGCCTGTCTCTACACCTTCGGCGATCGCATTCAATCCCAAGTTGTGAGCCAAAGTTACGATCGCCCGCACAATCTGCAAAGGCTGACCCCCGTCTTCACCATTTTCGGCAGCCCCCAAGCGGCTCACAAAAGATCGATCGATCTTCAGTGTATCCAGCGGAAAACGGTGCAAGTAACTCAAAGACGAATAGCCAGTACCGAAATCGTCGATCGACAATCGAATATTTCTAGCTTTTAATTGGGCTAGCACAATATTAGCTTTCTTCACATTTTCCACGATCGCGCTTTCAGTAATTTCCAATTTTAAACAGCTCGGCTCGCAGCCCGTTTCTGCTAAAATTTCATCGATTTCCTCGATTAAATTCGGCGTACCTAACTGTTTAGGAGAGAGATTGACGCTCATTGTTAATTGCGAAGGAGCAATAATTGGTAATTTAAAATTCGGAATTGGTACCTGGGGACTTGTACTGAACGCAGCCGAAGTATTGGTAATTGGGAATTGGGAACTGGTAATAGAGGAGTGAAAATCGCTAATTGGGAATTGGTAACTGGGAATTGGTAATTTTTTACCGATTGTTTCTGTCCTGTGACCATTACTGGGGCTACGCTCACTAAAAGTTCCGTGTTGTTCATTCCCTGTAACAGATACATCAGTTAAATCCCCTACATTGCCCGTTGCCATCTTCCCTGTTGTTACCCTGACCGAAGTCGAAGCGCCTTCTTCCTTCTGGTTACGCTGAGCGACTTGCCCTGAGTGAAGCCAAAGGGAGTCGAAGGGCCTTGTTCCGGCTTCCATTGGACTTCTTCTCTGTTGCTCCGTTAACATTTCTTGCCAAATCCGCAATTGCTGACAAGCTTCCCGCAACACCCAGGCTCCCAGAGGCACGATCAAACCTGTTTCTTCAGCTACAGGGATAAAAGTAGACGGCGGAACTAGACCGCGAACTGGGTGGTGCCAGCGCACCAAGGCCTCAAAACCTTCGAGCGCACCGCTGGCGATCGAAACAATCGGTTGGTAGTGCACAATAAAGTGCGAACCTTGATCCTTGCTCTGTCCTAATTCCTCCTTCCCCAAAATAGCCAACCGCAGGTCAGTTTCTAACTGCAACAGCGACATAGTTTGGTCGTGCATCGCCAAATTAAACACTTCGTGGCGGGCCTTACCCAAAGCTTTAGCGCGGTACATAGCGATGTCAGCATCGCGTAGGAATTCTTCCGGGTGAGTGTACGAATTTGATTCGCCACTGGCGGTGGCCTCGCCTCGACTGAAAACAATGCCAATGCTAGCCGTGGTAAATACTTCGTGCCCTTCAATATGAAACGGCTTCGTCAGTTCTGTTTGTATCTTTTTAGCTGCGAGGGTGGCGTCGCTGAGGCTCTGAATGTGGTCTAGCAGGATGGTGAATTCGTCTCCCCCCAGCCGGGCGACGGTATCAGAAACCCGGACGCAGGTTTGCAGTCGCTGCGCGAGGGCAATTAGCAGTTTGTCTCCTAAAACGTGTCCTAAAGAATCATTAACTACTTTGAAGCGGTCTAAATCTAGGAAAAGTAAACCAAATTTGTAATCGGGGGACTGATGGGATCGGCGGATGGCTTGTCCTAGCCTGTCTAGGAACAAAAGGCGGTTGGGCAAACCTGTCAGCGCATCGTGAAAAGCGCCGTGCAGCAGTTCCCGTTCTACTCGCTTGCGCTCGGTGACATCTCGGATAATAATCTGGGCGGCGGTCAAGCCTTGATAAGTAGCGGGGATGCCGGCAACTTCAACGTCTATTATTTGTCCGTCGAACCGAATCAGTTTTTGTTCGGCAAGGTCGAGCGGCTGATTTTCTGTCTCGACTAGCCGAATGCGCTCTCTGGCTGTTTCCACATAGTTTGGATGGACGAAATGCAATACCGGAAAGCCGATTAGCGCCTCGGGAGACTTCGCACCGAGGAGTTTAGCGCCTGCAGCATTGATGTAGGCGATTTTCCCTTGGCTGTGAACGGCGATCGCTTCGGGAGATAGTTCTACTAAACGGCGATAGCGCTCTTCACTTTCTTTGAGAGATACTATCAACTCGCATCGCTCTTTTTCAGCTTGCTGGCGTTCGACTTCCATTTGGTGAACCGCTAGAATTTTGCCAATACTTTGAGCCATCAATTCTATAATTTCTATTTGCTCGTACTGAAACTTGTTTTTCTTTATTTCTCTAGAGCTAAAACTCAAAGTGCCGTAAGTTTTGTTATTAACAAATATCGGCGTCCCGATGTAAGATTCCGAGGGGCATTTTTGATAAGCTGGATGTTGCCGCATCTCAGGAACTGCTCCTATATGAGAATACGCAACTGTTTTGTTAAGTTGAATGACGGCAGCGCAGTAAGTATCGCTGAGGTTCAATTCACAGCCTCGCACTAAGTATTCTAAATCAGTTTTGGCTGCTCGGACAATAAAAGTCTCGCCGTCAACTTCAGCCATGATGCCCCTAGAAAGTCCAAACATCAAACAGCCTGCGGTTAGATAATCGTCAACCAGTTCTTCAAAGTTTTGATAATGATAAGTTGTAATCCGGTGCAAGTGTTTGAGATTAGCGCTAAAAGCTGCTAAAGCTTGAGAATTTAAAAATAATTCTTCTTCCGAGCGCTGGCGGTCGGTAATGTCTGTTTGTACTCCAATAAAGTGGGTTAAGTGTCGCCGCGAGTTGTAAACCGGAGCGATCGACAGTTCGTGCCAAAAAGGCGTGCCGTCTTTCCGAAAGTTGCGTAATATAACTTGAGATTCTCTGCCTTCTTCAATCGCAATTCGCAATTGTTTGGCAGCGGCGGTGTCCGTGTCTGTGCCCTGCAAAAATCGGCAATTTTTGCCGATTAACTCGTCTCTGCGATAACCAGTAATCCGCTCAAAACTGGGATTGACATAAATAATCGGATTATCTGCAACGGTTGCGTCGGTGATTGCAATGCCGTTGCTGCAACTTTCGATCGCCCGTTCCATCATTTGCAAACGCTCTTGCGATAGAATGCGCTCGATCGCCGCAGCTAACAAGTTGGCGATGGCTTCTACAAAATAAACGTCATCTTGGCTGAAAACCCGCCTTTGGCTGGTATGAACCCCCAAAATGCCCCAGGCCTGCGAGGAGGAACTGTTCGTTGGTTCTGCTTGTCCCCAGTTGCTTCCCAGTTTTCGATTGCCGGGAATAATTACAGTAACGCCGCTGACAGCGCGGTGGTTGTGCAGTAGCGGCAACTCGCTAAAGCGCGTTTCCACCCGCAAATCTTCGACGATTGTCGGTTCGCCCGTTAGCAATGTGTAACCTGCTTGCGATCGGGCAGAAGCGGCAACAGTAGCGCTGCCGACGAGGCCCTGCTGCCAGCCAACCCCCGCTCGCAGCAGAAAAGCATGACCGGAGGGCAACAGTTCTAACAACTGGCAATAATCAACGTCCAGGGTTTGAGCAATTAAAACCGCAGCTTTGTCCATCAGTGCGGACAAATCTGTTTCGGCGAGGGCCTGCTGCCCCAAGTAAGCGACGGCAGCTTGCTGGCGGGCCCGCGAGTGGATGGAGGTGAGCAATTCCTGCTCCTTGGCGGCCGCTCGCTTCCGATCCGTAATGTCGCTGAAAACCGACAGAACAGCTTTCCCCGACACCAATGTCAGATACCGCATCGATACACTTGCCCAAAACAGCGTGCCGTCAGCTTTTTTAAGCCGGACTTCTCTCTCGCGGACGTGTTCGTTGCGGGCGAGCCGCAACAGCAATTCCTGGCGATCAGCAGGTTTGTGGTAGAGTATTTCGGCTTTTTGGCCGTCGATCGACTTGAAGGCTGTGAACCCGAAAGCCTGACGGCATAAATCGTTACTATAAAGAATTGTGCTGTCCGCCAGACTGCTGACGATCAGTGGCATTGGCATCGAGTTGGCGATCGTCAGCAGTAATTCTTTGGTTCCTTGCAGCTCTTTGTACAAGTCTGGCTTGGAGGTCCAGCCGTGACAGTTTTCAGAGTTTTCAGGGATAAAACTTTCCATTGTTTAATCGATCCATTAGCAGGACAACTTTTTTAAACTTGTGGTAAATGACGATTTCCGATGCAGAGCATTGGTAACAACTGAAGACTTAATTTCATTTGTCAGTCAGTAAGATTACTCAAAAAAACTGCTTTTCTAAGAGTAGAAAATTCGCGATTTGGGAGTGGGTGAGCCTAAATATGGCACTGGGCATGATTCCTCGATCGCGCCAATCTGAGTTTTGTACCCACAATCCGAGTAAATTCTGAGCATAATTGCTCATTGACAAATGCTTCCCTAGCTTTAGTTGTTAGGGTGGATGCAGAGGACGATCGATCGTAGCCCACAACACATTAATCTTAACCACAACAATGCAACTGACGGCCTCTACACTGCTTGGCTGGAGTGCGATATCGTGAACTCGGAATGGAGAACACATCTATCTTTGGTATGACAATCTACTGTTTTTAAAGTTGCGTTAAGTTTTTATAAGAGCGAGGTACTTTACTCAATGTGCAGCGGAAGCTCCTAATCTAAAAAGTAAAGTCACCTGCTGGCCAACCACCGAATACTATCCGAGGAGAGAGGAGAAATGCTTGAATCTTACCGCCGTACCGCTGCCCAACGGGCCGCTTTGGGAATTCCACCGCTGCCGCTGGACGCCCAGCAAACGTCGGAACTGTGTGAACTGCTGAAAAATCCGCCGGCTGGAGAAGAAGAAACCTTAATAGAATTATTGCGCGATCGCGTCCCGCCCGGAGTAGACAGCGCCGCCTACGTCAAAGCTGGTTTTCTAACTGGCATTGCTAAAGGTGAAATCCACAGCCCCCTCATTGCTCCCAAATGGGCAGTTTACCTGCTGGGGACAATGATGGGCGGTTACAACGTCCAATCTTTAATCGATTTGCTCAACCCCACTGCCGAGGTCGCCATTCCCGCCACCGCAGCCCGGGCCTTGAGCAAAACGTTGTTAGTATTCGACGCTTTCCACGACGTTATAGCTTTGTCTGATACCAATCCCTACGCCAAGCAGGTAGTCGATTCTTGGGCGGATGCCGAGTGGTTTACGGGTCGCCCTGTGTTGCCAGAAGCGATTACCGTTACAGTCTTCAAAGTTCCTGGAGAAACGAATACTGACGACTTGTCGCCAGCACCTCATGCGACTACGCGGCCGGACATTCCCCTGCACGCTCTGGCGATGCTGGAAAGTAAGATGCCTGGGGGTTTGCAAACCATTGCAGACTTGAAGCAAAAAGGTCATCCGGTAGCCTATGTTGGTGATGTTGTCGGTACCGGTTCGTCGCGGAAATCGGCGATTAATTCCGTACTGTGGCACATTGGCAATGATATTCCGTTTGTGCCCAACAAGCGCAGTGGCGGTTATATTTTAGGAAGTGCGATCGCCCCGATTTTCTTCAATACCGCTGAAGATTCCGGTGCATTGCCGATCGAATGCGATGTCTCCCAAATGGAAACAGGAATGGTAATTACCATCCATCCCTACAAAGGCGAAATCACCAACGAAGCCGGAGAAATTATCTCCACCTTTACCCTCAAACCCGACACAATTCTAGACGAAGTTCGCGCCGGCGGTCGAATTCCGCTATTAATTGGACGAACTTTAACCGACAAAACCCGCGCAGCTTTAGGACTAGAACCCAGCACTATTTTTACCCGCCCTACAATCCCAGTAGATACGGGCAAAGGCTTCACTTTAGCACAAAAAATGGTAGGCAAAGCTTGCGGTTTGTCCGGCGTTCGTCCCGGTACATCTTGCGAACCAGTCATGACAACAGTCGGTTCGCAAGATACCACCGGCCCGATGACTCGGGACGAATTGAAAGAACTTGCTTGTTTGGGATTTAGCGCCGATTTGGTAATTCAAAGTTTCTGCCACACCGCCGCTTATCCGAAACCAGTTGATGTCAAAACTCACCATGAATTACCCGATTTCATATCACAGCGGGGCGGCATAGCTTTGCGCCCCGGAGACGGCATTATTCACTCCTGGCTGAATCGAATGTTATTGCCCGATACAGTGGGAACCGGCGGCGATTCTCACACTCGTTTTCCTTTAGGAATTTCCTTTCCGGCTGGTTCGGGATTGGTGGCCTTTGCTGCCGCCTTGGGCGTTATGCCTTTGGATATGCCGGAATCGGTTTTAGTGCGGTTTAAAGGTGAATTGCAGCCGGGAGTAACGCTCAGGGATGTTGTGAATGCCATTCCCTATGTAGCAATTCAAAAAGGTTTGCTAACCGTCGAGAAACAGAACAAGAAAAACATCTTTTCTGGGCGGATTATGGAGATTGAAGGTTTGCCGAATTTGAAGGTCGAGCAGGCTTTTGAATTGACAGATGCGACGGCCGAGCGTTCTTGCGCTGGATGCACGATTAAACTGAGCGTGGAGACTGTCTCCGAGTACATTCGTTCCAATGTCGCGCTGCTGAAAAACATGGTGGCGCGGGGCTATCAAGATGCGCGGACGATGATGCGCCGGGTAGCGAAGATGGAGGAATGGCTGGCAAATCCGGTACTGCTGGAGGCTGATGCTGATGCGGAATACGTTGAAATCATCGAAATCGATTTGAACGATATTACAGAACCCATTGTGGCTGCTCCCAATGACCCGGATAATGTTAAGTTGTTGAGTGAGGTTGCGGGCGATCGGGTTGACGAAGTATTTGTCGGTTCCTGCATGACAAATATCGGTCACTACCGCGCCACTGCAAAGGTGTTGGAAGGTGCAGGGGAAGTGAAAACTCGCCTGTGGATTTGTCCGCCCACTCGCATGGACGAACAGCAACTCAAAGAAGAAGGTTTCTACAGCATTTTTGGAGCCGCTGGAGCTCGCACAGAAATGCCCGGTTGCAGTCTTTGTATGGGCAATCAAGCGCGGGTTAAAGATGCGACAACGGTTTTTTCAACTTCTACTCGCAACTTTAACAACCGCATGGGCAAAGATGCACAAGTTTATCTCGGTTCGGCGGAATTGGCGGCAGTTTGTTCGCTGTTAGGTCGCATTCCTACAGTGGAAGAATACAATGACATTGTGTCGAAGAGAATCGATCCTTTTGCTGGCGATTTGTATCGGTATTTGAATTTCGATCAAATTGCTGGTTTTGAGGATGAAGGGCGAGTGATTGCTTTGGAAGATATGCCTCGTATTGAGGATATTTTGGGGATTCCCGATGGTGTGTTGAGCAAGTAATTTCGTCGAAACTCAGCGAACTGCTTATCTTGAAACGCAGATGAACGCAGGTGTACGCAGATAAATTTTATCTGCGTTCATCTGTGTTAATCCGCTGACATCTGCGGTTACAACAAATCCCAGAATCTCCATGAATCATCCCCCGTTTTTTGTTTAAAATATAAGTAGAGGCGAGTTCGATCGCCAATCTCTAATTCCGATCCAGGATATCGACCTGCCAATTCCTATAAATCCGATTGAGGAGAAAAAAGTATGTCTGAACGAGCTTTAATCACTGAAAACCCAGAGACACCAACTTCAGCGCCAGAAATTCGCATTGGTAATGAAATGGTAGAGTTTCTCAGTGTAATTCAGCAAACTCCGAGAGAATATTGGCCTAATTTGCTTAAAATGATGACGTTATTTCTGGAAACTGTGACAGTTAAGCCAGGATTGTCGGAACCCGCCGAGACACCCGAAAATGTAGATTTTACTAAAGTCTCGAAGGAGGAAAGCATTAAAAGAAATCAAGCTATGCTCAGAGCAATGCGAGCGGGGCTAAAGGAAGGAAATGAGGATAACGAAGGACCACAAATTATCGATTCTTTACAGCAGCACGAAGCTCTGAGCAAGCTGTTACAGTCTTGGATAGACGATGGAGATGAACAGGAACAAACAGAAACCGCTGAAGTTCTCCGCAAGGCACTAGAAGAAAACCCGCTGCATATATAGTCCATGAGCAGAATAGTTTTGTTAGATTCTGGGCCTTTAGGAATTGTTACAAATCCCAAAGCCGCCCCTCCTGTATCTCAAGAGGGTAAACTCTGGCTGGAATCTTTGCCGCTAAAAGGTTACCTTGTCATGCTTCCTGAAATTGCTGACTATGAGGTGAGGCGCGAATTAATTCGTGCAGGTAAAACGGCAGGTATTAAACGACTCGATCAACTTAAATCGCAAATCCCCTACCGTCCTTTGACTACCGAGGTAATGCTTCTAGCGGCTCAGTTGTGGGCGGATGCACGAAAGAGAGGAAGGGTGCATCTCACTTTTGCAAATATATGAAAAAGGGCTAAAATGAAAAAGCTAGTAAAATTGTGAAAAAAGATGAGG